>NZ_RZRR01001108.1:0-1545 GCF_003998555.1 Mesorhizobium sp. M7A.F.Ca.CA.002.09.1.1
CAGGTTCGTGGCCGGTGCGCACGGCATCGAGGGAAGGATAGCGTTCGCGCACGCCTTTCAGGATCGTTCCCGGCAGCGAAACCGTCTCCAGCATGTCCAGCGTCAAGAGCCCTGCCCTCAACCCGTCGTCGATGTCATGCGTGTTGTAGGCGATATCGTCGGCGATCGCCGCGCATTGCGCCTCGATGCCGGCGAACCGGTCGAGTTCGAGATCGTGCAGTTGCGAATAATCACGGATCGCCTGTGGCACCGGCCCTTTCAGACCCTTGCCGTTGGCATCCGTCAGCGGCCCATTGTGCTTGACCAGGCCTTCCAGCGTTTCCCAGGTCAGGTTGAGCCCGTCGAACTCGGCGTAGCGCGCCTCCAGCCTTGTCACGATGCGCAGCGATTGTGCGTTGTGGTCGAAGCCGCCCCAGACGGCCATCTTCTCGTTGAGCGCGTCCTCGCCGGTGTGGCCGAAGGGCGTGTGGCCGAAATCATGCACCAGCGCCACCGCCTCGGCCAGATCCTCGTCGCCGCGCAGCGCCCGTGCCAGGGCGCGCGCTATCTGCGCCACTTCGATCGAATGGGTCAGCCGGGTGCGATAGTGGTCGCCTTCATGGGCGATGAAGACCTGCGTCTTGTGCTTCAGCCGCCGGAAGGCCGTCGAATGGATGATGCGGTCACGGTCCCGCTGGAATGGCGTGCGGGTCGGGCTCTCCACCTCGTCGAACAGCCGCCCGCGCGAGTTTGCCGGATCGCAGGCATAGGCGGCGCGTGGCCGATAGCCGAATCCGATGTCGCCCAACTCACTGGTCATGGCTGATGCTGCCGCGTTTGACTTAGCCAGGTTGACTTGGCCCCTCGCGCTTCATACCTATCATGTGAAACCGAAAGCAAGGTGACGCCCATGGGCGCTGATGCCAAGACTGCCATGAAAGTCGATATGACCGAGGCCGCCGCCAAGCGGATCGCCAGGATTGTCTCGAACGAAGCCGGCAAGACGGCGCTGCGCGTTTCGGTCGAAGGCGGCGGCTGCTCGGGCTTTTCCTACAAGTTCGATCTGGTCGATACGCGCAACGACGACGACGTAGCCATCGAGAAGGACGGAGCCACGGTGCTGATCGACGATTTGTCGCTGGTCTATATGGGCGGATCTGTGATCGATTTCGTCGACGATCTGATGGGCCAGTCGTTCCAGATCCGCAATCCGAACGCCGTCGCCTCCTGCGGCTGCGGCACGAGTTTCTCCATATAGAATGCCTGCCATCGGTGCGGTCCGTCAGATCGCGCTGTCGGCTGGCCGTGACCTCGACGTGACGCTGGCTTTCTGGCGCGACGTGCTGGGCATGGCTGTCCATGCACGCTTCGATCCGCCGGGCATCGCCTTCATCATGGCCGGAGAAATCAGGCTGCTGTTCACCGACGGCGTACCGGCCGGAACCGTCTATCTCGACATATCGGGCCTTGATCAGTTCCATGCCTCGGCTGCTGCCGCCGGCGTGCCTTTCACCGCGCCGCCAACGCTTGTCCATCGCGACACGGACGGCCAGTTCGGTCCAGCGG
>NZ_RZRR01001109.1:0-1544 GCF_003998555.1 Mesorhizobium sp. M7A.F.Ca.CA.002.09.1.1
CCGATGTAACGCGCAAGCGCCTCTACCTGGAAACCATGGAGAAGGTTCTGAAGGATTCGAGCAAGGTCATCGTCGAGCAGGGCAACGGGCAAGGGGTCGTTCCCTATCTGCCGCTGCCGGCATTGCAGCCGAAAGCGCCGGCACCGGCCGCCCCCGTTACGGGAGGTAACCAGTGATGGCCAACCGTCTTCCCATCATCGTCGTCGCAGCAGCGGTTATCCTGTTCCTGCTCTATTCGTCGGTCTTCGTGGTCAATGCGCGCCAGCAGGCGCTGGTGCTCAGGTTCGGTGAGATCGTCGACGTCAAGAGCGAACCCGGCATCTACTTCAAGGCGCCGTTCTCGTTCTTCGACGCCGACACCGTGCAGCTGATCGAGAACCGGGTGCTGCGCTTCGATCTCGACAACATTCGCGTCCAGGTCTCGGGCGGCAAGTTCTATGAGGTCGATGCCTTCATCGCCTATCGCATCTCGGATCCGCGGGTCTTCCGCGCCGCGGTGTCCGGTCAGATCGAACTGGCCGAGGCCCGGCTCAGGACGCGTCTCGACGCTGCCTTGCGCCGTGTCTATGGTCTGCGTGATTTCGAGGCAGCACTCTCCGAAGAGCGCGGCGTGATGATGCGCGAGGTCCGCGACCAGCTCAGGCCCGATGCCACATCGCTCGGCCTGCAGATCGAGGATGTCCGCATTCGCCGCACCGATCTCACGGCCGAGGTCTCGCAGCAGACCTTCGACCGCATGAAGGCGGAACGCCTTGCGGAAGCTGCCCGGCTGAGGGCGCGCGGCAATGAGGCGGCACAGCGCATCACCGCCCGCGCCGATCGCGAAGTGGTCGAGATCGTCGCCGAAGCCCAAAAAGAGTCGGAAATCCTGCGCGGCGAGGGCGAGGCCCAGCGCAGCGCCACCTTCGCGGGAGCCTATCAGCGCGATCCGGCTTTCTTCGACTTCTACCGGTCGATGAATGCCTATGGCACGGCGCTGGACAACACCGGAACGACGATGGTGCTGTCGCCGAACTCGGAGTTCTTCCGCTTCTTCCGCAATCCCGACGGCAGCGAGGGATCGGCAAAGCCGGCTTCGCCTGCGCCAAACGCTCCGGCGACGGCACCCGCCGCGCCGGCGGCACAGCCCAGCACCGGCCAGTAGCGGCCGGTGCAGGATTTTCTTGCCGCCATGGGCCTCGTCCTCGTCATAGAGGGTCTGGTCTATGGCGGCTTTCCCGGCCTGGCCAGGAAGCTTGCCACCGAAGTGCTGTCGCTGCCCGAGAACGCGCTGCGGATTGCCGGGCTGGCGGCGATCGCGATCGGCGTCGGCATCGTCTGGCTGGTACGAGGCGCATGAGGGCGGCGATGATTTATCCTCTGCCGATAGTCATAGCCGCAAACGTGCCGTATTTTTTGCCAACATGGCGTGACGCGGCGTTTTCGTCGAAGCGCTTTTCTTTTCAAGAATACCGGGAGGCTTCTCGATGACATCCAATACAATTTTGCGCGCGGCGCGGCGGACATTCATCGCCGGCGCGGCGCGCGCAAAATTGTATTGGATG
>NZ_RZRR01001110.1:0-1539 GCF_003998555.1 Mesorhizobium sp. M7A.F.Ca.CA.002.09.1.1
GGCCGAAGCCGCGACACGGGTCGCGGACCTGACACAGCACATCGAAACGTCTTTCGCGTTGACCGCACGCCTGCAGCAGCTCAGCCTGTTGAATTACCTGACCTGACAACGCTTAACGGAACGGTAGAGCCCCAACGATGTACCAATTCTCTTACGCCGACATCCAGAGCAACTCCGTTGCCGACGCGAAGGACCGCGAGCGCGAGCTTCTGACCCGCTCGATCGACATGCTGGCGGCAGCAGCAGTGGCCGGCCACGGTTCGATGGAGGCGATAGAGGCGCTTCACTTCACCAACCGCGTCTGGACCGCCTTCGTCGAGGATCTTGGCTCCAGCGACAACGCTCTGCCAAAGGAACTGCGCGCCAACCTCATTTCCATCGGCCTGTGGCTGCTGCGCGAGGCGGAGGACATCCGTCAGGGCCGCACCAACAATTTCGAAGGGCTGATCGAGGTGTCCCAGATCATCAGGGACGGCATTCAATGACCAACACGCTGAAGATATCGCTGAAGCCGAACGAAAAGATCTACATCAACGGCGCCGTCATCCGGGTCGACCGCAAGGTCACCGTCGAATTGATGAACGACGTCCAGTTCCTGCTCGAAAACCACGTGATCCAGGCCGAAGATGCCTCGACACCGCTCAAGCAGCTTTATTTCATCCTGCAGGTCATGCTGATGAACCCGGCCGGCGCCGCCGCCGCACGCGAGATGTTCCGTCGTTCGCTGCCGCTGCTTCTGGCAAGCTTCGAGGACGGCCAGATCTGCAGCGCGCTGAAACAGATCGACCGCATGGTCGGCGAGGACCATATCTACGAAGCGCTGAAGGCGATCCGCGCACTTTATCCGCTCGAACGCCGCGCGCTGGGTGGGAATGACGATGTTTCGGGTGCCGAGCGCCCGTTGGCTGTGGGAGCACGATACTGATGAACGTGGACATGACGACGACGATTCCGACCGGCGCCAATCAGGCCACCGCGTCCACCTCGAAGACAGCAGTCGACTACCAGTCCTTCCTGAAGCTTCTGATCGCCGAGATGAAGAACCAGGATCCGACCAAGCCGATGGATTCGACGCAGTATGTCGCCCAGCTCGCCACCTTCTCGCAGGTCGAGCAATCGGTGCAGACCAACACCAAGCTCAATCAGATCATGCAGTCCTCGGCGCTGTCGCAGGCCGACGCACTGATCGGGCGCTCGATAACCTCCGCCGACGGCCTGACGACGGGCACCGTGGCTTCGGTGCGCCTCGCCAGCAACGGTCTCATCGCCGTGCTGCAGAACGGCACCGAAGTCGCGGTCGGTCCGGGAGTTTCGGTCAAGGCGGCAAGCTGACGCTTTCGACAGAGAGCCAGTCCCATGAATGAGGCCGACGCTCTCGACATCGTCCAGTACGCGGTATGGACGGTGCTCGTCGCGTCCGCTCCGGTGGTGCTGGTCGCCATGGTGGTCGGCATCGGCATCGCCCTCATCCAGGCGCTGACCCAGGTGCAGGAAATCACCTTGACCTTCGTGCCGAAGATCGTCGCCATCATGCTGGTG
>NZ_RZRR01000110.1:0-9419 GCF_003998555.1 Mesorhizobium sp. M7A.F.Ca.CA.002.09.1.1
CTGTTGAAGGATCCCTTCGACGCCGCCCGTGTCGCCGGCCTCGAATTGCGGCTTGACCCGAAACATGGCCTTTGCGCCAGCCTTGGCCAGACCAAGGGCCGGCGGCAGCGCCAGTTTCAGCGAGATGAAGCTGACGTCGGAGACGATGAAATCCGGAATACGCCCGCCGAGATCGGTGACGGCGAGGTCGCGGGCGTTCAGCCCTTCGATCACCGTCACACGCGGGTCGCCGCCGATATCAGGATGCATCTGGCCATGACCGACATCGACGGCGGTGACATGGGCCACGCCGCGCTCGAGCAACACCTGGGTGAAGCCGCCGGTCGAGGCGCCGATGTCGAGCGCTTCACGGCCGGCAGGATCGAGGCCGAAATGATCGAGCCCGCCGATCAGCTTGAGTGCCGCGCGCGACACATAGCCTTGCGCCGGATCATCGATGGTAACGTGACATTGCGGCAAAACGCTCTGGCCGGGCTTGCGCGCAATGAGGCCGTCGACGGTCACAGTGCCGCGCTCGACCGCGTCGCGGGCACGCGAGCGGCTGGCAAACAGCCCGCGCTGGACGAGCAGGTCGTCGAGCCGCTGGCGTGCGCTGGCTGGCAGAGGCGAATTCATCGGCCTTCATGGCGAAAGCCGACGACGATGGCAAGAGCGCCAGCTGGAAGCATTTCGTCTCCCGTTCCCATCATCACGCTCAGCATCTTGCACGGCGACGATGGTGAGGCGTCCCGTCCCGCCGACCATCCTTATGAATACCCATGCGTTACGCCCGTTGAGACGGATGACCGCCGAAGCATGAGGTCTCACCGCCTGCGGGTAAATACCAACAATCTAGAAAGCCTCATGATTTCTTAACCAATTTTCATCGCATTTGCTTGAGGACTTCAATGTTATGACCGCGACGACGGGAAAACCCGGATGAAGAGGCGGCAACTTTGGAAATGGCCAGCGACATCGTCTACAAGGTTCTTGACCGGATTTCTGGCGCCGGCCTGCTGGCGACCGGACTTCTGTTGCTGACTGCTTTGGCCAGTGCCCTGGTCGCCTATTGGCGCACGGTCGAGAAAAAGAGCTGGAAAGAGTTCTTCGAGTTCGCGGTCCCGCATGAGGTCATCACGCATCCTTCGGCGAAAGCCGACCTTTTGTTCTGGGTGACGCGGAAGGCGCTGATGCCATTCCTCATGCTGCCCGCCGGCGTCGTCTTCGTCAGCGCCGTCGGCTATGCGACGAACTGGTTGCTCTCCACGCTGCTGGCAATCCAGCCGCCTCTGATCGAGGGGCCGGCGGGGCCTGTGACGGTGACGATCTTCACCCTCACCATGCTGCTTGCCTACGACATTTCGTACTATCTCTATCATGTCGCCCAGCACCGCTACCCGGTGCTCTGGGAACTGCACAAGGTGCACCATTCGGCCGAGGTGATGGTCGGCATCACCAAGGATCGCGTCCACCCGCTCGACGAATTGATGAACCGGGCCTGGGACGGCGTCATTCCCGGCATCTGCGTCGGCATCTGGTCGCTGGTGTCGCTGAACCTGGTTGAACTGACGGTCTTCGGCGTCAACGTCTACATCATACGCAACATCCTGATGATGGATTTCGTCAGGCACACGCATTTCAAGATCTCGTTTGGGCCGTTGAACAATCTGATCCTGTGCCCACACTGGCATCAGTTGCACCACAGCACCGACCCGCGCCATTACGACAAGAACTTCGGGCTGCTCTTCTCGTTCTGGGATCGGCTCTTCGGAACTCTGTGCGTTCCGAAACCCGACGAGGACTTCAAGTTCGGTTTGATCGAACGCAACGTGCGCGACTACCAGTCGCTCGCAGGCCTCTATGTCATGCCGCTGCAGCGGATGTGGCGGCAGATCGCCAGACATTTCCGCGCCGACAAGCCCGAGCCACAGCAATCGCCGCAGGGGGGCAAGCCATGAACGGACCGGCCGTGTTTCGGATGCAGCAAGCGCACCGGATCGAAATTGCAACCTCGCCAGAGCGACTGGCAGAAATCGCGCCCGCCTGGGCAGCGCTCTGGCAACGCGCCGGCGGCCTCGTTTTCCAGCATCCCGACTGGATCTCGGCCTGGTGGCACACCACACCGCATCAGGACCGCCGCGGCCTCAGGATCGGCCTGGTCTGGAGCGGCGAGCGCCTCGAGGCGGTCATTGCGCTCGCGACCTTCTGGCGCTCGGGCATCCGTATGCTGGAATGGGCGGCGAAGGATCACTGCGACTATGGCGATGTCCTGCTTGCTCCCGATGCAGAGCCACAGATCCTGCCGCAACTCTGGCAACATATCCTCGACGATAGCGGCTTCGATCTTGCGTATCTCAATCGGCTGTTGCCCGATGCTCGATTCCGGACCCTGCTTGGTCCCGCCGCCCCAGGCCAGGGCAGCATCTTGCAGCCGAGCCACCGCAGCGAGGTCAGCTACCGAGTTTCCAGCGCCGGACAACGCGGCGCACAATGGTTTGAAAGCCAGTCGAAGAAAACCCGGCAAAACTATCGCCGTGGTTACAAATTCATGGAGGAAGGCGGCGCGCTGCGTTTCCGCCTGATGGATGCGCACGAAGCCCGCGAGCCGGTGCTGGAACGCGTCGCCGCGCTGAAACGGCTATGGCTCGCAAAACACGGCCGCGTTTCGGACCTGTTCGACGAAGGTTCCCCCGCGCTGCCGGCACTGATCTCCGTTCTGGCCGGGCTTGGGTTGCTGCGCATCTTCGTGCTCGAACGCGAAGACGAGATCATCGCCATATCGATCAATTTCGAGCAGCATGGAACCATGATGGCTTTCGTCACCACCTATGATCCGGCCTTCGAACGGGCCTCGCCGGGCATGGTCTTGATGATGGATTACATCCAGTGGTCGTTCGACAGGGGCTTGACCACGATCGATTTTCTCTGCGGCGGCGAGGATTTCAAGCGCCGCTTTGCGACGCATTCGGTGATCTTGTCGTCAGTGGTGGGTGGACGAAACCTGCGCGGACGCCTTGCCGCCCTGGCAGACCGCGCCCGCCACGCGGCGCAATCCTGGCGCCCCGAGAAACCGGCGCAACAAGCGGAGCTGGTGGCGGCGGAGTAGCAGTGCCGACGCCTTTAGATCACCCGCACAGCGGCAAAGCACGATGAAACGATCGGGCAATCCCGATCAGGGCTTGCTGGTCTCTAGCTCAGAATACGCTTCGCGAAACCGGGCGCTCGACGGCCGGAGACAACCCATCCGCACGCCCTCCCGACGCTTGCTCGCGTGAAGGCTCGATGGCAACCGCAGGTGCGGGAACGGGGGCCGGCAGAACCACCAGTTGCGGCACCTGCTTGAAGGAAAAGCCGCCGCGGATGTCGCCCATCTTGCCGGCGACGATGCCCATGGCCGCCTTTTCGAGGCTGCGATCATAGCGCGTTTCGGCTGTGGCCGGCGCGACGATGACGGCGCAAAGCGCTGCGCCGCACAGAAGCGTTTTCATTGTTGCTGTCTCCCTGCCTGATCACGATCTAGCAGGGCGCCGTTGAAAAACGGCCAAGAGACACGGTAAGCAAAGCGCCAAACGGCAGCGTAAACAACGCGTTAAGAACGTTGGCCGGCAAACTGATTCAAGTCACTGAGACTTTGATTCAGGCGCGCTGGGCGCGAACCGTATGCCCGAGCGCGACGAACACGGTGCGCACGATGCCGGCAGCATCGAGCCCGGCATCGGCATACATCTTTTCCGGCTTGGCGTGGTCGGTAAACACGTCGGGCAGCACCAGCGGGCGCACCTTCAGGCCGCTTTCCAGCAGGCCTTCATGGGCGAGGAACTGCAGCACATGGCTGGCGAAGCCGCCGACGGCGCCCTCCTCCACCGTCACCAGAACCTCATGCGAGCGGGCCAGCCGCCGGATCAGATCCTCGTCGAGCGGCTTGGCGAAACGGGCGTCGGCGACCGTGGTGGAGAGCCCGGCAGCCCCTAGCTCCTCGGCGGCGATCAGGCAATCCTGCAGCCGTGTGCCGAAGGACAGCAATGCTACCTTGGTGCCCTCCCTGACGATGCGGCCCTTGCCGACTTCGAGCACGGAGCCACGCTCCGGCATGTCGACGCCAACGCCATTGCCGCGCGGATAGCGAAAGGCGATCGGGCCGTCATCATAGCTTGCCGCGGTGCGTACCATGTGGCGCAGCTCCGCCTCGTCGGCCGCCGCCATCACCACGAAGCCCGGCAGTGTCGCCAGGAAGGTGGTGTCGAAGGCGCCGCAATGGGTGGCGCCATCGGCGCCGACGAAGCCGGCGCGGTCGATGGGAAAGCGCACCGGTAATTTCTGGATGGCGACGTCGTGGACGACCTGGTCGTAGGCGCGCTGCAGGAAGGTGGAATAGATGGCCGCGAACGGCTTGTAGCCTTCGGTGGCGAGGCCGGCGGCGAAGGTCACCGCGTGCTGTTCGGCGATGCCGACATCGAAGGTCCTCGACGGGAACGCT
Source organism: Mesorhizobium sp. M7A.F.Ca.CA.002.09.1.1 (assembly GCF_003998555.1). Taxonomy (NCBI): domain Bacteria; kingdom Pseudomonadati; phylum Pseudomonadota; class Alphaproteobacteria; order Hyphomicrobiales; family Phyllobacteriaceae; genus Mesorhizobium; species Mesorhizobium sp. M7A.F.Ca.CA.002.09.1.1. The sequence continues at coordinate 4,457 of NZ_RZRR01000110.1, forward strand.
TCGCCGAACAGGTCGAGGCCGGTACCGCTCGGCATGGCTGCGGTGACGGCGACGATGCGGTCGTCCTCGCGGCCCTCCTGGACCAGGCTTTCGGCGAACACCTTGGTGTAGGCCGGTGCGTTGGCCGGCGCCTTGGCCTGCGCGCCGGTGATGACGTCGAACTTGTTGACGCCGTGATATTTGTCGGCGGCGGCTTCCGCCGGCGCATAGCCCTTGCCCTTCTGGGTGACGACATGGATGAGCACCGGGCCTTCGCCATTGTCTCGGACATTTTTCAGGACCGGGATCAGATGCTCCAGATTGTGGCCGTCGATCGGGCCGATGTGATAGAAGCCGAGTTCCTCGAACAGCGTGCCGCCGGTGACGTAGCCGCGTGCATGCTCGACCGCCCTTGTGATCGCACGATCCGCCCGCTTGCCGAGATAAGATGTCAGTTTTTTGCCGAAATCGCGCAGGCCGATATAGGCCTTGCCGGAGGCCAGCCGCGCCAGATAGGCGCTCATGGCGCCGGTTGGCGGCGCGATCGACATGTCGTTGTCGTTGAGAATGACGATCAGCCGTGCATCGAGCGCGCCGGCATTGTTCATCGCCTCGTAGGCCATGCCGGCAGACATGGCGCCGTCGCCGATGACGGCGATGACATTGTTGCGGCCGCCGGAGAGATCGCGGGCCGCGGCCATGCCGAGGCCGGCCGATATCGATGTCGAGGAGTGGGCAGCGCCGAAGGGATCGTACTCGCTCTCGGCGCGGCGGGTGAAGCCGGACAGGCCGCCTTCCTGGCGCAGCGTGCGGATACGGTCGCGGCGGCCGGTCAGGATCTTGTGCGGATAGGCCTGGTGGCCGACATCCCAGATCAGCCGATCATCGGGGGTGTTGAAGACATAGTGCAGCGCCACTGTCAGCTCGACCACGCCAAGGCCGGCGCCCAGATGACCACCCGTGCGGGATACCGCGTCGACCAGCTCGGCGCGAAGCTCGGACGCCAGTTGCGGCAGCTCACTCTCGGCAAGCATGCGCAGGTCGGCCGGGATGCGGGCCTTGTCGAGAAGCGGCGTATGCGGCGTTGCGTTCACGGTGCTCAGGCTTTCGGTTGATGGGCGAAATAGGCCGCCGGCCGGCGAAAGTAAATGCGTGTCAGTGACGCGGATCAGACTGTGGTCTTTTGCTTCTATGCAGGTCGTTTCCCCAAAACCGGGCCACTTTGGGCGACAGGCATCAGCTTTCCGGCAGCGGAATGAACTCTTCCTCGTCTCCTGGAACGATGTCGAAGCGGCCTGTCTTCCATTCCTCTTTCGCCTGTTCGATACGCTCTTTCGACGACGAGACGAAATTCCACCAGATGTAACGCTTCGAACCAAGAGAGGCGCCGCCGAACAGCATGAAATGCGCCCCGGTCTGCGACGACACGACGATCTCGTCACCGGGACGGAAGACCAGCAGCCGTTCGGCTGGGAACACATCGCCCGAAATCGAGACCTCGCCTTCCAGCGTGTAAATGGCGCGCTCTTCCGCATCGGCAGGGATTTTCACGCTGGCGCCGGGCGCCAGGCGCAGGTCGGCGTAGAGCGTCTCCGAATCGGCCCTGACCGGGGACCGTAATCCTTGGAAATCGCCGATGATGAGGCGCCCGTTGACGCCTTCGGCATCAATCTCGGGAAGCCTGAGCGCTCCTGTGTTCTCGAACACAGGAGCCACCTCTTCCTTGTCGTCCGGCAGCGCCAGCCATGTCTGCAGGCCGGATACCGACATCGGCGCGCCACGCAGTTCCTCCGGCGTACGCTCCGAATGGACGATGCCGCGGCCGGCGGTCATCAAATTCACGTCGCCGGGCTGAATGACCATTTCGGTGCCGAGGGAGTCGCGGTGCCGGATCTTGCCGTCGAACAGATAGGTGACCGTCGACAGTCCGATATGCGGATGCGGACGGACGTCCAGCGCCTGGCCGGCCCGCAGGATCGCGGGACCCATGCGGTCGAAGAAGATGAACGGACCGACCAACCGCCTTTTTGCCGTTGGCAGGGCACGGCGCACCTGAAAACCACCGATGTCCTTGGCGTTCGGAATGACCATCAATTCGATCTGATCGCTGGCGAACGCATCGCCCACCTCAGGGTCTTTCCCGGGGAAGAAGCTCATGGACTCTCCTTGTCGGTGGTCGAAGGCCGCCTGGCCGCATCAGGCAAAGCGGATGGCCGCCTTTGCCCGCAGCTTGGCCGCCACCTCTTCGCGATTGCGCGGATGCTGATGGGTTTCCAGGGAATCGAGCAGTTCGCGCGCCGAGGCCGCGATGGCGTCGACGGCATGATCGAAGGCGTGCTGGTTCTGCTTCGAGGGTCGCGTCGTTCCGCTCAGCTTGCGGACGAACTGAAGGGCCGCGTCGCGCACCTCGTCATTGGTTGCCGGCGGATCAAAATTGAACAGGGTCTTGATGTTTCTGCACATCGCTTCCGTATCTCCTCTTGTCCTTGAGCTGTTTCAATCGCAACGAGTTATATCCTCGATCATGATCATGTCCAAAAACCGGTGAGGCGAGGCCATCGTTCGGACCGGCCTCAATCCGCGTCGAGCGGCTCCGTTCCAACCGGCTTGCCGTCGCGCGACAGCCTGATCTTCTCGACCTTGTCCTCGGCGGCCTTCAGCAGCCGGTCGCAATGCGCCTTCAGCGCCTCGCCACGTTCATAGATCCTGATCGACTGGTCGAGCGGCACGTCGCCACGCTCCAGATCATCGACGATCTTCTCCAGCGCATCGAGTGCCTGCTCGAAGCTCATCGCCTTGACGTCTTCGTTGGTCTCACCAGCCATCGTTCATCCTTTCATCAGTCGCCCGACATGGGCGGCGACCGAAAATGCCAATCCCTGCAGATCGTAGCCGCCCTCGAGCAGGCTGACGAGCCGGTTGCCGCTGTGGCGTGCCGCGCGCTGCATCAGCTGGCCGGTCGCCCAATCGAAATCATCCTCGGTCAGATTGATCTCGGCCAGCGGATCGCGGTGGTGCGCGTCGAACCCGGCCGAAATGATGATCAGGTCGGGCGCGAAATTGTCGAGCGCGGGCAGGACGCGCGACAGGAAGGCATCGCGAAACACTTCGCTGCCGGTCTGCGGCGCCAGCGGTGCGTTGACGATGTTGCCGGCGCCCGTTTCGGTCTTCGCTCCGGTGCCGGGATAAAGCGGCATCTGGTGTGTCGAGCAATAGAGCACCGAGGGATCGTCCCAGAAAATATCCTGCGTGCCATTGCCGTGATGCACGTCCCAGTCGACGATGGCAACGCGCTCGACACCGTGTTTCTTCTGCGCATAACGCGCCGCGATCGCCGCCGTGTTGAACAGGCAGAAGCCCATGGCCGTGGTCTTTTCGGCATGATGGCCGGGCGGCCGGGCGGCGACGAAGACGTTGTCGGCGCGGCCCGAAAAGACATCATCGACGGCGGCGTTGGCGGCGCCGATCGCGGTGATCGCCGCTTGCCAGCTCTTCGGACTGGCAGTGGTGTCGGCATCGATGCGGGCAATCCCCTCGTCGGGAATGGCGGCGCGCACGCGGGCGACGAAATCGGCGGGATGCGCGTAGAGGATGGTGGCCTCGTCGCCTTCCGGCGCCTGGATACGATCGAGCCCGGCAAAGGCTTCCTCGTCGAGCACGCGCTCGATGGCACGCAGGCGGTCGGGCCGCTCGGGATGTCCGGGCGGCGTGAGATGCTCGAGGAAGATCGGATGCGTGTAGAGACGGGTGGTCATCGTCCTAATCTAGTGACCCGGATCGACAAAGGCCATGCACGGGCGGCCGATGACTGGGGAAAATCGCGCCTGCGTCCATTCGTGTCGCCGCAGGCATTGGCCTCGCCGGCGCTTCGGCGTAAAGTCCTTGGCACTGCCTGGTGCCCGCCGCAAGCGGGAGAATCGGGAACACGGTTGAATTCCGTGGCGTGCCCAACGCTGTGAGGGGGACCGCGCCGGTAAATGCCACTGTCGATGACGGGAAGGCACCGGACGCGGGTTGATCCCAAGCCAGAAGACCGGCCTGGCAGGCATCGTCATCCGCATGGTCGGGCGGGTGGCATCAGAGCGACGTGCGTCCATTTGGACGCACAAAGTACGCTCTGACCGTTTTGAATCTGCAATCGCAAGGGGACAAGCGATGCCGGAACATATGACCGCTGCCATTGACGATGGATTCGACCAGAATGCGCGCGATGCGGTCTATCGCGCCATGTTCACGCGGCGCGACGTGCGCAGCCATTTCCTGCCCACCGCGATCGATGACGACGTGCTGGCGCGGCTGCTGCTTGCCGCCCATCACGCGCCATCGGTCGGCTTCATGCAGCCATGGAATTTCATTGTCATTCGCGATGCCGGACGACGAGCGGAGGTGCGCGACCTGTTCCTGGCCGCGCGCGAGCAGGAACTGCCGGCGATCGAGGCGGAAAAACAGGCGCTGTACCGCAAGCTCAAGCTGGAAGGCATCTGCGAGAGCGCGCTCAACATCTGCATCACTTGCGACCGGCAGCGCTCGAAGGGTTCGCCGCTGGGACGCTGGCACAATCCGGAGATGGATCTCTACAGCACCGTCTGCGCGGTGCAGAATTTCTGGCTGGCCGCGCGTGCCGAGGGCGTTGGCGTCGGCTGGGTGAGCATCATCGAGGCTGAGGCGCTGAAGCGGCTGTTGGCCATTCCGGATCACGTAACGCCAATCGCCTATCTCTGCGTCGGCCGTGTTTCCGAGTTCGCTTCCAAACCGGACCTTGAAACGCATGGTTGGGGACGGCGGCTGCCGCTGCCGGAACTGATCATGAGCGAGACGTTTTCCGGGCAAGGCGAGACACAGCTCAAGTCCACCGTGGCGCGCCTCAACACCGTTTCTGCCTCACCAGACACCACCTGCCCGGCCGATCAGGGTGTGGCGCCGGCCGTACCCCAGCGCGAACCGCCGAAGGAGGCGAGCGCCTTGTCCTTGAGCTCCCTGAACT
>NZ_RZRR01001111.1:0-1538 GCF_003998555.1 Mesorhizobium sp. M7A.F.Ca.CA.002.09.1.1
ATGACACCCGCGCCGCCGGCAGTTCGCTGGCCGACGCTGCGGCCAAGCTGAAGCTGAAGGTCGTCACCATCGACGCCATCGATCGCAGTGGACTGCGGCCAGATGCAAGCATCGTCAAGGACCTGCCGCAATCGCCGGAGCTGATCAAAGCGGTCTTCGACGCCGAACCCAACACGGAAAACGATGCCTTGACCACAGCCGACAACGGCTTCGTCTTCTATGAGGTGGCGTCCATCACGCCGGCTCGCGACCGCACGCTGGATGAGGTTCGTCAGAAAGTCGTGGCCGACTGGACGGCGGCGGAAACAAGCAAGCGGCTCGCCGCCAAGGCTGACGAGCTGGAAAAGCGGCTCAAGGCCGGCGCAACGCTCGATGTCATTGCCAGCGAACTGAAGCTGGAAAAGCAGACCAAGCGCGGTGTGAAGCGCGAGGCTGACGACGTCGATTTCGGCAAGGAAGGTGCCGCAGCGATGTTCGGAGTCGGCGAAGGCGGTACCGGCCTGATCCCCTCGCCTACCGGCGACGGAGAGATCCTGTACAAGGTCGCCGAAGTGTTCGAGCCCGCCGGGGCCGATGCCAGCTCGGTGCCGGATGACGCACAGAAATCCTTCACCTCCGGCATGTCGGACGACCTGCTCGACCAATTGGTGGCGCAGTTGCAGACGCAGTACGACGTTCGCGTCGACCAGGCCGCCGTCGCCCAAGCCTCGACAAGATGAGCGCGCTGAAAACCCATATCGCCAAGATCGCGACCGGTAGCGCGCTTTCCTTCGAGGAAGCGCGCGAGGCCTTCGACATCATCATGTCGGGTGATGCGACCCCCGGCCAGATCGGCGGTTTCCTGATGGCGCTGCGCGTGCGAGGCGAGACGGTGAGTGAGATTTCCGGCGCCGTCGCCACCATGCGGGCCAAGATGCTGCAAGTCGACGCGCCGGACGGCGCCATCGATATCGTCGGCACCGGCGGGGACAATTCCCACAGCGTCAATATTTCCACGGGATCGGCCTTTGTCATCGCCGGCAGTGGTGTGCCGGTTGCCAAGCACGGCAATCGTGGCCTGTCCTCGCTGACAGGAGCCGCCGACGTGCTGGTTGCGCTCGGCGTCAAGATCGACATCTCGCCCGAATTCATCGGCCGCTGCATCCACGAGGCTGGCATTGGTTTCATGTTCGCGCCCGCGCACCATCCAGCGATGAAACATGTCGGTCCGACCCGCGTCGAACTCGGCACCCGCACCATCTTCAACCTGCTCGGGCCGCTCTCCAATCCAGCTGGCGTCAAGCGGCAGCTGGTCGGTGTGTTCCTGCCGGAATGGATCCTGCCGGTTGCCGAGACGCTGAAGGCACTGGGTGCGGAGCATGCCTGGGTTGCTCATGGCGACGGCTATGACGAGATCACCACCACCGGCGAGACGCAGGTCGCCGAACTGATCGGCGGCGAGATCCGCAGCTTCACCCTGACGCCTGAAGCGGTCGGGTTGCCGCGCCACAGCAGGGACGAACTGCGTGGCGCGGCAACCCGACCGCTTCAGGCGTCAG
>NZ_RZRR01001112.1:0-1535 GCF_003998555.1 Mesorhizobium sp. M7A.F.Ca.CA.002.09.1.1
GTGCCAGGGATAGCTTTCGGCCGGAACTCCCATCGCCAGCGGCACCGGGATCGGCAGCGGCAGCAGAGGTGCGAGCCTCGGCAGCCAGCGATGCTCCTTTTCCACCTGCAGGGAATAGGCCGCGGCGCTTGGCAGTCGCACGGTCATCTCGCCGCCCAGATGAAAGGTCCTGTTGTCCCATCCGCCTGATGCAACCGGCCTGACCGGAAGATCCTTCCACTTGGGAAATTGCGTGGCGATCAATCGGCTGACAAGCGTTATGTCGATGTTCGGCTTGCTGACCATCGAGCCTAGCGCGGAAACTCGAGCCCCATTTCGCGGTAGCGCTCGGGGTCGTCGCCCCAGTTCTCGCGCACCTTGACGAACAGGAACAGGTGCACCTTCTGTTCGAGGATGCCTGCTATCTCCATGCGCGCCGCCTGGCCGATGGCGCGGATGGTCTCGCCCTTGTGGCCGAGAACGATCTTCTTCTGGCTGTCGCGCTCGACATAGATGGTCTGGTCGATGCGCACCGAGCCGTCCGGCTTCTCTTCCCATTTCTCGGTCTCGATATGCGAGGAATAGGGCAATTCCTGATGCAGCCTGAGATAAAGCTTCTCGCGCGTGATCTCGGCCGCGAGCTGGCGCATCGGCAGGTCCGAGATCTGGTCTTCCGGATAGTACCGGGGACCGACCGGCAGAGACTCGGCCAGATAATCGAGCACGTCCTTGCAGCCGGAACCGGTCAGCGCCGACACCATGAAGGTGCGCTTGAACGGCACCCTTTCGTTCGCTGCCGCCGACAGAGCCAGCAGCGCTTCGTGCTTGACGCGGTCGACCTTGTTGAGGATCAGCACCATCGGCTGGCGCACATCCTTCAGCCGTTCGAGGATGGCGTCGGCGTCGCCCCTGATGCCGCGCTCGGCGTCGATCAGAAGCAGTACGATATCGGCGTCCTTGGCCCCACCCCAGGCGGTGGTCACCATCGCCGTGTCGAGCCTCCGCTTCGGCTTGAAGATGCCGGGCGTATCGACGAAAACGATTTGCGCATTGTCATGCGTGGCGATGCCGCGCACGATGGCGCGGGTCGTCTGCACCTTGTGGGTGACAATCGACACCTTGGCGCCGACCAATTGGTTGACCAAGGTCGACTTGCCCGCATTGGGCGCGCCGATCAGCGCGACAAAGCCGGAATGCGTGGCGGCGGCTGTGGTCGCCGGCTCTTCGGTAGCGGTCATGCCGCGCTCCCTTCACTGGAGGGCCGCGAGCCCCCCGATTTTTGGGCCGATGCGGCGGCCCAAACGCCTTCGCGCACAAGAAATGCCGAAGCCGCCGCTTCTTCGGCCGCCCTGCGCGAGCCGCCGGTGCCGCTTATCGGCGCAAAGCCGCGGACCTGCAAGGATACAGTGAAGACCGGCTGATGGTCGGGTCCCTCGCGCTTGTCGATCACATACTCGGGTCTGATATCGCTGGTCTTGGCAATCCATTCCTGCAGATCGGATTTCGGATTGAGCGGCTTTGCGATCACCGTATGCGAGCGCGGTTCCCAATAGCGC
>NZ_RZRR01001113.1:0-1531 GCF_003998555.1 Mesorhizobium sp. M7A.F.Ca.CA.002.09.1.1
TGGCTGCCGTGTCGGCGTCGCCGGCCGGATAGGCCGCTTCCAGGCGCGAGTAGGGATGGTTCCACTGGCCGGCCAGCGCCTCGGCGGCGGTGTGCGGCGCGTTGACCAGCGGATTGTCGGCCAAAGGCCATTCGCCCCTGGCGACTTTTGCTGCCTCTGCCGATATCGCGATCATGGCCTCGCAGAAGCGGTCGATTTCCCGCTTGGGCTCGGACTCGGTCGGCTCCACCATCAGCGTGCCGGCGACCGGGAAGGACATGGTCGGCGCGTGAAAACCATAATCGATCAGCCGCTTGGCGACATCGTCGACACTGATGCCTGCACTCTCCTTGAGCACACGGGTGTCGAGGATGCATTCATGCGCGACGCGTCCCTGCCTGCCCTTGTAGAGCACCGGGAAATGCGCACCGAGCCGCGTTGCGATGTAGTTGGCGGAAAGGATCGCTGTTTCGGTCGCCTGCTTCAGGCCCGAGGCGCCCATCATGCGGATATACATCCAGGTGATCGGCAGGATCGAGGCGCTGCCGAAGGGGGCGGCGGAGACGGCGTGCGCCGAGCCTTCGGTGACATGGCCGGGCAAATACGGCTTCAAATGCGCCTTGACGCCGATCGGCCCGATGCCGGGTCCGCCGCCGCCATGCGGAATGCAGAAGGTCTTGTGCAGGTTCATATGGCAGACATCGGCGCCGATGTCGCCGGGACGGGCAAGCCCGACCAGCGCGTTGAGGTTGGCACCGTCGAAATAGACCTGGCCGCCATGCTCATGGATCAGCGCGCAGAGATCGCGTGCGCCTTCCTCGAACACGCCATGCGTCGAGGGATAGGTGAACATCAGCGCTGCGAGATTTTGCGCATGCTCAGTCGCCTTGGCCTTCATGTCGTCCATGTCGATGTTACCGTCTTCGGTGCAGCGCACGACGACGACGTTCATGCCAGCCATCGCCGCGCTCGCGGGATTGGTGCCATGCGCCGAGGAGGGGATCAGGCAGACGGTGCGGTGGTTGTCGCCGCGAGAGCGGTGATAGCCGCGGATGGCGAGCAGTCCGGCATATTCGCCCTGGCTGCCGGCATTGGGCTGCAATGTGACGGCGTCGAAGCCGGTGATCTCCGACAGCCAGCCCTCCAGCTCGCCGATCATGGCGCGGTAGCCTGCCGAGTGCGCGGCCGGGGCGAAAGGGTGCAGATTGGCAATGCTCGGCCAGCTCACCGGCATCATCTCGGCGGCGGCGTTGAGCTTCATGGTGCAGGATCCCAGCGGGATCATGGCGCGGTCGAGCGCCAGGTCCTTGTCGGCCAGCCGGCGCAGGAAGCGCATCATCTCGGTTTCCGACTTGTTTTCGTGGAAAACAGGCTGGGTCAGGAACTCCTTGCCGCGCGGCTTGCCGGGCACCGTGCTGTCGGCGGAGGCGCCAGCCTTGGCGCCGAACAGGGCCGCGATTGCGTCGAGATCGGCCTCGGTGGAGGTTTCGTCGAAGGCGATGCCGACCACATCGGCATCGACGGCACGCAGCAATCTGCCGCCCTTTTCAGC
>NZ_RZRR01001114.1:0-1519 GCF_003998555.1 Mesorhizobium sp. M7A.F.Ca.CA.002.09.1.1
ATGCAGGCCTGGCTCGCCGCCCATCCGGTGAAGTAAGTCTTCAGCCATCGCCAGCGCGGCGAGAACGCCTCTGGATTTATCGCCCAGCCTGTGATGCGATCCGGCCCCAACTGGAGCCCGCCATGCCACCGACCATCAGAACCACCAAACTGCCCTCCGGCGAAGCCGTTCAGGTGCTTGGCCAGGGCACATGGAAGATGGGCGAAGATTCCCGTCGCCGCGCCGATGAGGTGAATGCCCTCAAGCTCGGCCTCGACCTCGGCATCACGTTGATCGACACCGCCGAAATGTATGCCAGCGGCGGTGCCGAGGAGGTGGTGGCCGAAGCCATTGCCGGGCGCCGCGACGAGACCTTCCTGGTCTCGAAAGTGCTACCGTCGAACGCCTCGCGCGCGGGCGTGCAGCGGGCCTGCGAAAACAGCCTGAAACGCCTGCGCACCGACCGCATCGATCTCTATCTCTTGCATTGGCCCGGCAGCGTGCCATTGACGGAAACCGTCGCGGCCTTCGAGGCCCTGAAAAAGGCCGGCAAGATCCGCCACTGGGGCGTCAGCAATTTCGACACCGACGAGATGGAAGAGCTGATCGGCCTGCCCGATGGCGGCAATGTCCAGACCAACCAGGTGCTCTACAATTTGGTCCGGCGTGGCCTCGAATTCGATCTGGCGCCCTGGAGCCGGCAGCGCGGCATCCCCTTGATGGCCTATTCTCCGGTCGAGCAGGGTGCGTTGGCGCGCAATGCCAGGCTCGAAGCCATCGCCGGGCGCCACAATGCGACCCCAGCGCAAATCGCCCTGGCCTGGGTGATGCATCAGGAGGGCGTCATCGCCATCCCGAAGGCCAGCAGCGAGGAGCATGTCCGCCAGAATGTCGCTGCGCTCGACATCAAGCTTGCGCCGCAGGACATCGCCGATCTCGACCGCGCCTTCCCGCCACCAGCGCGCAAGCGCGGGTTGGAGATGATCTGACTACGTCCCCGCCAACCCCTTCAGCCGGTAGAGCGCTTCCAGCGCCTCGCGTGGCGTCATTTCGTCCGGGTTGATGTCGCCGAGTGCCGCCCCCAGCGCGTCGCTCTTGACCGGCTTCGGCGCTTCTCGCTTCACCGCCACCGAAAACAATGGAAGATCGTCGACCAGCCGGTTGGTCTTGCCCGAAACTTCGCCCTCTTCCAGTTGGTGCAGCACTTCCTTGGCCCGGTCGACCACCGCTTCCGGCAGGCCGGCCAGCCGCGCCACCTGCACGCCGTAGGAGCGGTCGGCGGCACCCTTGCCGACCTCGTGCAGGAAGACGACGTCGTTTTCCCATTCCTTGACCCGCATGGTGACGTTGGAGAGACGCGCCAGCTTGCCGGCCAGCGAGGTCATTTCGTGGAAATGGGTGGCGAAGATTGCCCGGCAGCGGTTCTTCTCATGCAGATATTCGACCGCCGCCCAGGCGATCGACAGGCCATCGAAAGTGGCGGTGCCGCGGCCGATCTCGTCGAGGATCACCAGTGCGCGCTCGCCGGCCTGGTTGAGGA
>NZ_RZRR01001115.1:0-1517 GCF_003998555.1 Mesorhizobium sp. M7A.F.Ca.CA.002.09.1.1
GGTCAAGGGCTACTACACCGACTGGACGCCGCTCGATAACCGTCCCGGCCTGTTCCCGGAAGACCTCGACCGGAACGACCCGTGGCAGTTCCGCAACATCCTTGTGCGATAGCAGCACCGCCCACCTGCCTCACTGCCTTGCAATCGCCCGGAAATCGGGCGATTGAAGGGATGCGGACCATAGCGATACGTATTCATCTGGACGCACGTCGCTCTGGAAACTTGGATGCACGCCTCGTGCTTGTCGAAAATCGATTTCCGATTTTTGGGCCGAAGCGAGAGGAGAGGATTTTCACATGATCATTGCGCGCAAAATTCTTTCGATGAGCGTGGCGGGTGCCATTGCGGCGATGCTCGCCGCCTGTGCGACCAGCGGCCCCGATCAACCGCCGATGGCAGCGGCGCCGAAAGGCGTCGAGGGCTCGTGGATCGACGCCAAGGGCACCGGCCTGTCGACCTTCACCGGCGGCACCTTCACGACGGTAGCCACCGACACCGGCCAGAAGCTTGCCGACGGCAGCTACACGATGACCGGCGCCACATCGGTGCAGATCAACGGCACCTCGCTGATCCGCCAGACCGCGGTCAGCTTCAACTGCCTGATGGTGTCGACAAGCCAGCTCAACTGCACGAGCTCCAGCGGTCAGAATTTCGTGCTGACAAGGCGCGTCTGAACCCACGACCATTCGTTTTCCAAGGACGGCGGCTGGTTGGCCGCCGTCCTTTTTTGTGCCGGCAAAGGGTCCCGGATTCCGCTTGCGTCATCCGGAACGCGATGGGAACATGGCCAAAGCGCCGGCTGTTATGTTCCAGTCAAGCAAGAGCGCTAATGGCCTCTGATCAGCTTTCCGGGAGACGAAGATGAAGAAGCTTGCCGCCATTGCAGCCCTGTCAGCCTCAGCCCTCGGCCTGTCGGCCGGCGCGTCCTTTGCCGACTACACGCTGAACATCCTGCATATCAACGACTGGCACAGCCGCATCGAAGGCAACAACAAATATGAATCGACCTGCTCGGCGGACGAGGAGACCAAGGGCGAGTGCATCGGCGGCGCGGGCCGGCTAATCACCGCGATTGCCCAGGAACGCAAGAAGCTGGAAGGCCAGAACGTGCTGCTGCTCAGCGCCGGCGACAATTTCCAGGGCTCGCTGTTCTACACGACCTATAAGGGCAAGGTCGAAGGCGAATTCCTCAACGACATGAAGTTCGATGCCATGGCCCTCGGCAACCATGAATTCGACGACGGCGAGGCCGCCTTGGCGCCGTTCCTCGACATGATCAAGTTCCCCGTGCTCGGCGCCAATGTGAAGGCCAACGCGCAATCCAAGCTCGGCGACCGCGTCAAGCCATCTGTTGTCGTCGAGGTCGGCGGCCAGAACATCGGCATCATCGGCGCGATCACCAACGACACGCCGGACCTCGCTTCGCCGGGTCCCAACGTCGCCATCGAGGACGACGTCAAGTCGATCACTGCCGAAGTCGAGAAGCTCAAGGGCGAAGGCGTCAACAAGATCATCGC
>NZ_RZRR01001116.1:0-1517 GCF_003998555.1 Mesorhizobium sp. M7A.F.Ca.CA.002.09.1.1
GGCAAGGACATCGCCATGGAGACGCGGGGCAGCGTTGTCGTGACGGATTCGCTCGCAGCAATCGATCTTGCGCTTGCAGGCGTCGGGCTTGCCTATGTCTTCGAGCCGCTGGCGCGCGCCGATCTTGCCGCGGGCCGCCTGGTCCAGGTGCTGCCGCAGACGGCGATCGAGGAACCGGGGCTATTCCTCTATTTCCCGCGCCGGGCGTCAATGGCGCCGAAGCTCAGGGCCTTTATCGACACCGCACAAGAAATCGGCCGGGCATCCTTGCGGACACCCGGCCGAGTTGCCTGAGCTGAGAAGCCCCTTCAGGGGCTATTTGTAAGGATTATTTCTTCACCGCAGCCGCGACTTCCGCCGCGAAATCGGTCTCTTCCTTTTCAATGCCTTCGCCGAGCGCAAAGCGCAGATAGGCGGAAATCTTGGCCGGAGCGCCGATTTCCTTCTCGGCATCCTTCAGTGCCTGCTCGACAGTGATGTCGGGATTGAGCACGAAGGCCTGCTTCAGGAGCACGACTTCCTCATAGAACTTGCGTAGGCGGCCTTCGACCATCTTTTCGATGATCGCTTCCGGCTTGCCGGACTGGCGCGCCTGATCGGCGAAGATCGCCTTCTCGCGCTCGACCGCAGCCGGATCGATCTGCTCGGCCGTCAGCGCCAGCGGGTTGGTGGCGGCGACATGCATGGCAACCTGGCGGCCAAAGGCATTGGCGGCATGCTCATTGCCCGTGGTCTCGATCGCGACCAGAACGCCGAGCTTGCCAAGACCATCGGCAACTGCGTTGTGGACGTAGGTGGCGACAGCACCGTGCGGGACGGTGAGCTTGGCCGAGCGGCGGAAGCCCATGTTTTCGCCGATGGTGCCGACAGCGTCCTTGATGGTGTCGGCAACCGACTTGTCGGAACCTGGATACTTTGCGGCGGCCACAGCTTCCGTCGTGCCGTAGGCCAGCGCAACCTTGGCAACATTGGCGACGATTTCCTGAAACGCGGCGTTGCGGGCAACGAAGTCGGTCTCGGAATTGACCTCGACGACGGCAGCCTCGCGCACGCCGTTGTCGACGCCGATCAGGCCCTCAGCCGCGGTGCGGCCAGCCTTCTTGTCAGCCTTGGAGATACCCTTCTTGCGCAGCCAGTCGACGGCCTCTTCCATGTTGCCGTTGGTCTCGGTCAACGCCGCCTTGCAATCCATCATGCCCGCGCCGGTCAAGTCGCGGAGTTCTTTGACCTGTGCAGCCGAAATGCTCATTGTCGCCTCTTTGTTTTAAATGCACCGACGCACCATCGGTATTCGATGGTGCGTCTGTTTAGCGTGCCAGAATATGAGAAAGATGAAGGCCGCAACCGGCCTTCGATTATCAAGCTTCCGGAGCGTCTGCAGCCGGGGCCGGAGCCGGGTCGAGCGCCGGTTCGACGGGAGCTTCGATCGAAGCGCCGATGTCGACGCCGAGCGCGCCCTGCTGACGGGCAATGCCGTCGATCGCAGCCTTGGCGATCAGATCGCAATAGAGCTGGAT
>NZ_RZRR01001117.1:0-1513 GCF_003998555.1 Mesorhizobium sp. M7A.F.Ca.CA.002.09.1.1
GAGCCAGGCCGCGCCCGCACAGGCGACGGCAAGCAACGAAAGAACGACTTTTCCACGCATGGTCAAAGGCCCTCTCCACCCGACACGTCGTGGTCCGATGGTTCTACTCTAGCGCAAATCACGGCCCGTTGCCGCGATTTCGCCGAATAGATAGGACGCGCCTTTGTCGGAAAAGGGCCAAAACACGGCATTACGAAGATTTAATGTGCACTGCACAATGGATGTGCAACACGGGCTGAATCCCCATCCGACGGCTTGCGAGCCATCGCCTTCCGGCCTGAGACGACCAGAATGTGCGCGTCTCGACCTATTTGAGCATCGGCCAAAGCGTCGCCGCCAGCAGCACGCCCATGGCGATGTTGAACCATTTCAGCCGTACCGGGTCCGACAGGAAACCGCGCAGCGCGGTGCCGAACCCAGCCCACACCGAGACGCTCGGCAAATTGACGATGGTGAAGGCCACAGCGATCAACACCACCGACAGGAACGGGTGCTCGGCATTGGCATAGACGGCCATGGCGGTGATCGCCATCACCCACGCCTTGGGATTGACCCACTGGAATGCAGCCGCCTCGATGAAGCGCATCGGCCGCGCCTTCGTCTCGCCCTTGCCGGTCAGCGTGCGCGACATGGCGATCTTCCAGGCGAGGTACAAAAGATAGGCGCCGCCGGCGATCTTGAGCGCGGTATGCAGCGCCGGAAACGCCGTCAACACAGCGCCAAGGCCAAGACCGACGGCAAGCAGCAGCACGAGGAAACCCATGCTGATGCCAAGCATGTGCGGAACGGTTCTGACGATGCCGAAATTCACGCCCGATGCCAGAAGCATGAGATTGTTCGGCCCCGGCGTGATCGAAGTCACCAAGGCGTAGACAAGCAGGGCAAGGAAAGCGTCAAGCGACATGGATATCCTCCCCGACAAGTCAGGATCGTTGTCTTTTCTAGGCAACCCGCAAAGGCCCACGGACGGCCCACAGCGGGGCCAGAAGCCTCACTGTGGAAGCTGGCTGGCGCGCCCGGCGCCAGCACCGAAGGCCTACATCGCCTGCGGGCCGCGGTTCAACGCCGCCACGCCGGTGCGGCAGATTTCGACCAGGCCGAGCGGCTTCATGATGGCGATGAACTGATCGATCTTGGAGCCCTTGCCGGTGATCTCGAAGATGAAATGCTCGGTGTTGGCGTCGATGACGCTGGCGCGGAACGCATCGGCCAGCCGCAGCGCCTCGACCCGGGCCTCGCCGATGCCGGCGACCTTGACCAGCGCCAGTTCGCGTTCCAGCGGCCGCTCCTGGCCGGATTCATGCGAACGCACGGTCAGGTCGACGACGCGGTGCACCGGCACGATGCGCTCCAGCTGGTGCTTGATCTGCTCCAGCACATGCGGCGTGCCGCGCGTCACGATGGTGATGCGCGACAGGTGTTTTTCATGCTCGGTCTCGGAGACGGTCAGGCTCTCGATGTTGTAGCCGCGCCCGGAAAATAGGCCGATGACCCGGGCAAGCACGCCCGGCTC
>NZ_RZRR01001118.1:0-1509 GCF_003998555.1 Mesorhizobium sp. M7A.F.Ca.CA.002.09.1.1
ACTTCGGCATCTCCTTCGGCACCATGGCCTCGAAATAGGTCCAGATCAGCTTTCCGTCCGGCTCGATGCCGGGCAGCGCGCGTGGCCGGGCGCCGGTCGCCAGGATGATGTGCTTGGCGGTATAGGTGCCCTCGCCCTTGACGCCTTTCGGCACCGGCGGCTGTGGCTCCATCGGCTTCTTGGCCGTCTTGGACACGACGATCTCGCCCGCCTTCGAAAGCTTGGCCTCGCCCCAGATGACGTCGACCTTGTTCTTCTTCATCAGGAAGGCAACGCCGCCATTGAGCCGCAGCGACACCTTGCGCGAGCGGTCAACGACGGCCGATGTGTCCACGCTGACCTTGCCGTCGAGCTTCAGCCCGTAATCCTTCAGGTGATCCGAATAGTGCATGATCTCGGCCGAGCGCAGCAGCGCCTTGGTCGGGATGCAGCCCCAGTTAAGGCAAATGCCGCCGAGATGCTCGCGCTCGACGATCGCCGTCTTGAAGCCGAGCTGCGCGGAACGCACCGCGGTGACATAGCCGCCGGGACCGGAGCCGATGATGATGACGTCATAGTTCTCAGCCACGGGTTTTCTCCTTCACAATTCCAGCATGACGCGCACGACTGGTGTCAGCGCCTCGCCGATGTTTCGCGTGTTTTCGGCGTCAAGATGAACACCGTCGAGAGGTGTGGTTTGCGCCACGCTGCCGGCGTCGAAGAAGCCGCAGCCGGCCTCATCGGCGAGCGCGGCATATTGCGGTGCCAAAAACTTCGAGGCGTCGTCGCCGCCGGCAAACATTTCCTTGAATTCGGCATTTTCGGTGCGACTGACGACAGGCGGCGAAACGATGAGGATCTGCGGCGCCGGCCAGTCGAACGGATAGTCGTGACCGCGCACGATGTCGATCAGCCGCTGGATACCCTGCTTGGCCGCGACGGGATTGCCGTGGATCCACGGCTTCATGTCGTTGGCGCCGAGCATGATGACAATCAGGTCGATCGGCGCATGCGTCGTCAGCACCGTTGGCAGCAGCCTGGCGCCGTTGCGATCAGCACCGGCCAGGTGGTCGTCGAAGGCGGTGGTGCGGCCATTGAGGCCTTCGGCGATAACTTCGACGCCACTGCCAAGGCCGGCCTGCAGCACGCTTGGCCAGCGGTCTTCCAGCGCATGGCGGCCACCTTCGGCATTGTAGCCCCAGGTCAGCGAGTCGCCGTAACAAAGAACCGTCTTCATGCACCCACCTGCGCGTCGATCAACCCACGCTTCACCCGCCATCCATGGGTTGTGACCGCCCGTTTCCGAGCAGCCAGTCCGGTGGCGAATCCGGAAATGATGAAAGCGAAGAGGCTGGTGAAGACTATCCGCACCGCCCTCTCGCTTCCCTAAACCAGCATGCCCATCGGGTTCTCGATCAGGCGCTTGAAGGCGACCAGCAGTTCGGCACCCAGCGCACCGTCGACGGCGCGGTGGTCGGTCGACAGCGTCACCGACATCACGGTGGCTATTCTGATCTCGCCATTCTTGAC
>NZ_RZRR01001119.1:0-1507 GCF_003998555.1 Mesorhizobium sp. M7A.F.Ca.CA.002.09.1.1
GGCTTATGTAGAGAACGGTTGGCCTACGGAGCGCTACCGGCTCTATCATGAGGAGAAGGCCAAGGGAGGGCTTGCTCTAACGGTGGTGGGGGGATCGACCAACGTTTCGTCGGACAGCCCGTCCGCGTTTGGGCAACTTTATGCCGGCGATGACAGCATCCTGCCTTGGTTTGAACTGCTTACCGGGGGCGTTCATTCCCATGGCGCCGCGATTATGTGTCAGCTGACACATATGGGGAGGCGTACATCCAGCGACGTAGGGGAATGGCTGCCAGTAATAGGACCATCTAACACGCGAGAACGGGCGCACCGAGCCTATCCAAAGAGTATGGAAAGGGCTGATATAGTACGCGTCACCAAGGACTTTGCGGCCGCGGCGGCACGATGCAAAAAGGGCGGTTTTGACGGAATCGAAATCCTGTCGCACTCGCACTTGCTGGGACAATTCCTATCCCCTCTGATCAATTTCAGACAGGACGATTATGGCGGCTCCCTGGAGAACCGGCTTCGACTCACCTTCGACGTCCTGAACGGCGTCCGCGATGCTGTGGGTGACGAGTTCATCATAGGACTGAGGATCACCGGTAACGATTTCCTCAAAGGTGGGCTCAGCCGCGAGGACTGCATCGAGATCGCCCAGCGGCTTGAGCAGTGCGGCCTGGTCGACTTCCTCAACGTGCTTGCGGGAGCGCCATACGACGATCTGGGCTTGGCTCAATGGATGCCTCCTATGGGCACTCCCGCAGCCCGTTTCCTTGGAGTTGCCAAAGACATACGTGAGGCCGTTTCACTACCTATATTCTATGCAGGAGGCATTGCCGATATCGCAACTGCTCGCCATGCCCTGCGCGACGGCATTGTCGATATGGTGGGAATGACCAGGGCTCACATCGCCGATCCCTACCTGGTCTCAAAGCTGCAAACCGGGCAGGAAGATCGTATCCGCACCTGCGTCGGAATGAACTACTGCGCAGACCGGGTTAATCAAGGCAAAGACGCTTTATGCGGCCAGAATGCCGCGACCGGTCGCGAGCGTTTCTTCCCGCATCGCTTTCGCCGCCATGAAATAGCGGGTTTGCGCGCTGTCGTTGTTGGTGGAGGCCCAGGAGGACTGGAGGCGTCCCGTGTTCTCGCCGAGCGGGGTTACAGGGTGACCCTGTTCGAAGCGTCCAACCAGCTGGGTGGACAGATTAACATGGCGGCCGGAGGTTCCACCAGGCGCCAGATGCGCGGGATCATCGATTGGCTGGTCAATGAACTCGAGCATCTCGGCGTTGATGTTCGCTACAACATGCTGGCGGAAGCCGAGGACATCCTGCGTGAGAAACCTGTGTTGGTGGTGATCGCGACAGGCGCACTGCCGCGCTCGCTGAACATTGGCGGCGCGCATCTTGCCCGGCCGATTTGGGACGTGTTCACCGGACAGCCTCCTGTTGGAGAGGTCATCATTTTCGACGATCGAGGCGACCATCACTCGCTGGTGGCGGCGGAGGTAGCAACCCAATCC
>NZ_RZRR01001120.1:0-1507 GCF_003998555.1 Mesorhizobium sp. M7A.F.Ca.CA.002.09.1.1
CCATAAATGACGCCGGAAACAAGCAGAGATGTCAAAAATGCAAAAGGAATCCGCATCGCCGGACTCTAGTCCCGGGCGAGAGAACGTCAAACTGAATTTGGCGTGAAAAGGCCGGCAGACGGCGACAAGCATCAAATGGGCGGAGGCGACAGCCTCCTGCCCGAAAACTCAGCCCTGACGTGCCTTGTAGCGCGGGGCGGTCTTGTTGATGATGTAGATGCGGCCCTTGCGGCGAACCAGCTGGTTGTCGCGGTGACGCGCCTTCAGCGCCTTGAGCGAATTCTTGATCTTCATGGTCTTGCCTGTCGGTGTGGACCCGGTTGGGTCGAAATTTTAAGGCGCGCCAGAAGACGCGCCTTTGAACTGTGGGTGGCTCATAAACGAGGAGCCTTGTCCCTGTCAACCGCAAGCGTGCTCCATAGCGGCTGTGAATCATCCCTGTCATCAATTATCCGCCATGTCTGCCTTGCGGCATTGCGCGGCCCTGGGCCGGCTGGGATGATGCGGTCGCCGTGAAATGATTTGGAGACGACTATGCGCCGGATGTTCCTGGCCGCCTGCCTTGTCCTGCTGGCGGCAGCTTCGGTTGCGCGCGCGCAGGAATGCGACCGCAGCGACGACAGCCAGCAAATGATGAACATCTGTGCCGGCGAGGATTACCAGGCGGCCGACGCCAGGCTCAACACGGCCTATCAGAACCTCACCAGCTCGGACGATGCCAACGGCAAGAGATTGCTGCAGGTGGCGCAACGCGCCTGGATCACTTTTCGCGATGCCGAGTGCGCGCATTCCACCGCCGCCAGCGAAGGCGGATCGATCCATTCGATGGAAGTTTCGCAATGCCTGACCCAGATTGACCAATGACCGCGTCAAGCAGCTCGCTGCCGCGGCCAATTGCGAGGAAGGCGATGGGAGTTGCGCCAATACAGGGCAGGACGAGAGCGACGACGCGCAGTAGGCAACCTTATGAGGCGCGACGTCTGATCCGAGTGAAATGACCCATCTTGCGGCCGGGCCGCGCTTCGGTCTTGCCGTAGAGATGCAGCATCAGATCGGGCTCGGCGAGAAGCTCCGGGACGCGCAGCACATCGTCGCCGATCAGGTTTTCCATCACGCAGTCGGAATGGCGGTCCGGGCCGCCGAGCGGCAGGCCGGCGATGGCGCGGATATGCTGCTCGAACTGCGAAACGACACAGGCGGCTTCCGTCCAATGGCCGGAATTGTGCACGCGCGGCGCGATCTCGTTGGCCAGCAGCGAGCCATCGGCCAGCACGAAGAACTCGACGCCGATGACACCGACATAGTCGAGCGCCGCAAGGATCTTCGATGCGGCCGTTCGGGCTGCTTGCGCCGTCTCCGGCATAATGGCGGCCGGCAAGGTCGATGTGTGGAGAATGCCGTTGCGATGGATATTCTCGGCTGGATCGTAGGCGACAACCGCACCGTCCAGCCCACGCGCCGCGATCACCGATATCTCGCGCTCGAACGGCACGAAGGACTCCAGAAT
>NZ_RZRR01000111.1:0-9340 GCF_003998555.1 Mesorhizobium sp. M7A.F.Ca.CA.002.09.1.1
GGAGCTGGTCCGGATGCTTGGCCGGCCAACGCGTTGCGATCGGAAAGGCGGACAGGTCTGCCATGGAAACTCCTGGATGAGGATTCGCGCCGAGCGGCGCGGTTTTGGCGGGTCGGCCAAGGATTAGACGCGGCGCACGGCACGATCAATATGGCGGCGAAGGGTTTCATCGTGCACGGACAGTCAACGGAATGGCCTGCCTGGGGCAGATCCGCCCGCCCCTTAGATCAGGCAGCCTTGAAGGCCAGCACGGCATTGGTGCCGCCGAACGCGAAGCCGTTGCTGATCGCGGCGCGCACCTTGCGCTCGCGCGGCACATTCGGCGTGACGTCGAGGTCGCAATCGGGATCGGCCTCACGAAAATTGGCCGTCGGCGGCACGATGCCTTCGCGGATCGCCATCACGCAGGCGATCATCTCCAGCGCACCCGATGCGCCGAGGCAATGGGCGTGCATCGACTTGGTCGACGACACCGAAAGCTTGTAGGCATGGTCGCCGAAGACGCGCTTGATCGCTGCCGTCTCGATCTGGTCGTTGGCCTTGGTGCCGGTGCCATGGGCATTGAGGTAGTCGACATCCTCGGGATTGAAGCCGGCATCGGCCAGGCAGGCGCGCATGGCCGCCGTCGGCCCTTCGACGGTCGGCGCGACAATGTCGGAGGCGTCGGCGGAGAGGCCGGCGCCGGCGACCTCGGCAAGGATGGTGGCGCCGCGCGCCATGGCGTGCTCATACGTCTCCAGGACCGCCATGCCGGCGCCCTCGCCGAGTGACAGTCCCTGGCGGTCGGCCGAGAATGGCCGGCAGGTGTCGGGCGCCAGCACGCGCAGTGCTTCCCAGCCCTTCAGGATGCCCCAGACCAGCGGCGCATCGGTGCCGCCGGCGACCATCACATCGGCGCGGCCAAGTCTGATCTGGTCGACAGCCGAGGCGATGGCGTGGTTGGACGACGAACAGGCCGAGGTGACGCCGAAGACCGGGCCGCGCAGGCCCAGATTCATGCTGACATGGCCAGAGGCCGCGCTTGGCATGACCTTTGGCACGGTGAAGATGCCAGCGCGGTTCTTGCCCTCGACCAGTATGGCGCGATAGCTCTCTTCGATCGCCTCCCAGCCGCAGACGCCGACGCCGACGACGGTGCCCATCCGATAGGTGGTGGCTTCAGTCGAGACCAGGCCGGCGTGCTGCATGGCTTCCCTGGCTGCGATCGTCGCCAGCAGGCTGAAGCGGTCCATCGACACGGTCTGCTTGCGGTCGATGCCGTGATCGGGAAGCGTCTTGATTTCGCAGCCGACCTTGACCTTCAGATCATGCAGTTGGGGACTTGTGATCTGGCCGATGGCCGAGCGGCCGGCGCGCATCTCGTTCCAGATCGCGGGCGCGCTGGTGCCGAGCCCGCAAATGCCGCCCATGCCGGTGATGACAACGCGCTGCCGCATTCAGTTCAGGCTTTTTTCGCGATCAGCGCGCGCACAGCTTCGACCATGTCGCCGACGTTCTTCAGATTGCTCCAGGCGTCGACCGTGTTCATCTCGATCTCGATGCCATACTCTTCCTCAAGATCGAAGATAATCTCCGTCAGCTCGAGCGAATGGATGCCAAGCGAGGTCAATTCGGTGGTGGTGGTGATTTCTTCGCCGCCCGGCTCGGCATGAGCCTTGATCTTCGCGATGATATCCGTTGCCAGCTGGTCGGCCATTCGGTTCCTTCCCCACTATCTCGCGTTTCCCGACGCCGACTGAGCAGCGCCCCTTTTTCTCCTGGTATCAAGCCGCCGTCGTCGTTTAATACCCCCGCCAAGCGCAGCATGACCGTACCAAGGTGGTTCCCTCTATAGAAACCGAAACGTTGTCAAGCAACAAGCTATATCGAACTCCATATCGACAAAGCCGCCGGAGTGCTTAACGTGCAGGCATGGATATGGGCGAACATGGCGGGATTTCGACGCAGCGCGTTGCGGGCGTGGCGCGGCTTTCCTGCGCGCTTGGCGAGGGCCGCACGCGCCTGCGGCGCCTCTATCAGGACGGCGCCGCCAAGATAAGAATGCCGGCCGTCTCGGCCGATCCGCTCGAAGCGGTGCTGATCAACACCGCCGGCGGAATGACGGGCGGCGACCGTATCGCCTGGGACGTGGATGTCGGCGCGGCCGCTTCGGCATCGATCACCACGCAGGCCTGCGAGAAGATCTACCGGGCGGCATCCGACCATGCCGAAGTGCGGGTCAATTTGTCGGTAGGCGAAAACGGCCGCATCGCCTGGCTGCCGCAGGAAACCATCGTCTTCGACAGGGCGGCCTTTGCCCGTACGCTCAACGTCGAGCTTGCCGTCGGCGCCGAGGCGCTGGTGCTGGAAGCCGCCGTCTTCGGCCGCCTGGCGATGGGCGAACGCGCCACGCAGGGCAACTTCCATGACCGCTGGCGTGTGCGTCAGGATGGCGCCCTCGTTCATGCCGAGGATTTCCGCATCGGGCCCGATATCGCCGCAACGCTCGATCGCCCGGCGGTTGCCGGCGGCGCGATCGCGGTGGCGACATTGCTTCTGGTGTCGCCGCGCGCCGAAGCCCTGCTCGATCCGGTTCTGGAGATCGTCGGCGACCAGGGCAGCGCCAGCGCCTGGTGCGTGAAGAAATCTGGCAAGCTTCTTGCGAGGCTCTACGCCGGGGATGGCTACCGACTGCGCCAGCGGCTGGTTCCACTCGTCGAATTGCTCAACGGAAGGGCGGGGTTGCCCAAATTATGGTCACTATAGGCCTGCCTCTACCAATCCAGGGAAACGCATGAACCTGACGCCGAGGGAAAAGGACAAGCTGCTGATCGCCATGGCGGCGATGGTGGCGCGCAAGCGGCTCGAACGCGGCGTCAAGCTCAACCATCCGGAAGCGATTGCGCTGATCACCGATTTCGTCGTCGAAGGCGCCCGCGACGGCCGTCCGGTCGCCGAACTGATGGAAGCCGGCGCTCATGTCGTCAGCCGCGCGCAAGTCATGGAAGGCATCGCCGAGATGATCCATGACGTGCAGGTCGAGGCGACGTTTCCCGACGGCACCAAGCTGGTGACCGTGCACGAACCGATCCGTTGAGGAGGACAGGATGCTGGAGCTGCGTCCCAACTGCGAATGCTGCGACAAGGACCTGCCGCCCGAGGCGACGGATGCGCTGATCTGCACCTTCGAGTGCACCTTTTGCGCCGGATGCGTGGAACAGGTGTTGGGCGGCATCTGCCCCAATTGCGGTGGTGGTTTTTCGGCGCGGCCGATCCGCCCGGCAGCGATGCTGAAGAAATATCCTGCGTCGAGCAAACGCGTACTCAAGGCCGAAGGCTGCGGCCCCCGCAAGGCGGCGTGAACACCAGACCGAGCAAAACGAAAGGCAAACAGAATGATATCCGCCAAACGCCTCTGCCTGTCGGCGATCCTGCTGCTGGCCGCCGCCCTGCCGGCCTATGCCCATGTCGGCCTGGGCACCACCTCCTCCTTCACGGCCGGCTTCATGCACCCGCTCTCCGGCCTCGATCACATGACGGTGATGATCGCGGTCGGGCTGTGGGCGGCGCTCAAGGGCGGCAAGGCGGTTCTTGCCTGGCCGGCTGCCTTTGTCGGCGTCATGGTGGTCGGCGGCGCGCTGGGCATGCTGCATATGCCGCTGCCCTTCGTCGAACCGGGCATACTGGCATCGGTCGTGACACTCGGACTGCTGGTGGCGCTGGCGATCGATCTGCCGGTCTCGGCCGGCGTCGCCATCATCGGCCTGTTCGCACTTTTCCACGGCCACGCGCATGGCACCGAGGTGCCGGAGAATGCCGGCGGGCTTGAATACATGGCCGGCTTTGCCACCGCCACGCTGTTGCTGCATGCCACCGGCATCGCCACCGGTCTCGGTCTCGGCATCCGGTTTCGTGGCCTGGCCCGCGCTGCCGGTGCCGCCTGCGCGGCGATCGGCATCGGTCTCGCCTTCGGCATCGTGTGAGGGTGACCATGATCCCCGGTGAAATCATCACGGTGGGCGGCGACATCGAGCTCAACAAGGGCCTGCAGACCGTCACCCTGAAAGTCGCCAACAGCGGCGACCGGCCGATCCAGGTCGGCAGCCACTACCATTTCTTCGAGACCAATGAGGGGCTGAAATTCGACCGTGAGCGCGCCAGGGGCATGCGCCTCGACATTGCCGCGGGCACGGCCATGCGCTTCGAGCCGGGCCAGGAGCGCGACGTCACGCTGGTGCCGCTCGGCGGCAAGCGCGAGGTCTACGGATTTCAGCAGAAGGTGATGGGCAAGCTGTGAGATCTTCCGGCGCGCTCAGCTCAGTTCGATGGCTTGGCCGCGGCGTAGATGACGATCTTTCCGGGATTGTCGAATTCGACGGCGAGGACATCCTGCGCCTGCACGCGCCGCGATTCGATGGCGTTGAACAGCAGCGCGTTGGCCTCGATCTCCTTGCGCAGCTCCGTAATGTCGTCCTGATGCTGCTTGACCTTGGCCTCGATCTCCGGCGGCGGGCCGCCTTCGCTGCGCGCGGCATCGGTGAGGAACACGATGTCGACCTTGTCGAGCTTGGATGTCTTGCGCACCGTGCCGATGTTTTCACGCGTGCGGTCGATCGCCGTGTTGACGTTGCCGGCCTCAGTGTTGGCCTTGGCCTCTTCCTGCTTGACCTGCGAGCCGACGATGCGATTGACGGTCTCCGTGCTTTCCAGTCCTTGCGCCTTCAGTCCGGCAGCAGCACCAGCCGCCGCCAGGAACGTCATGGCGGCGACTGCCTGCATTCTGGTCGAGAAAGAAGTGATCGCCATCGCTCGCTCCTGAGAGAAATCGTTTCGGGGCGCGGGTTAGCGCGAAAAGAACAAAACGAATCCCGCCCGGCGAAGGTTCCTTTCCCGATGCGGCCGGCCGGCCGGATGCCGGCCCGCCATGCCGTGGCGTCAGCTCGCCTTCTTGGTGATCAGGGTCAGTGCGCCATTGGGTTCCATACTGGCTGCGACCACCTGCGCCGAGGTCATTCCCTTGGCCTCGAGCGCCGACTTGACCTTGGGTGTGGCGTCGATCGAGCTGCGCAGTTTCTTCAAGCCGTCATCGCCGCGCTGGGCGATCACCTGGTTGACCTGCGTCTGGGTGTCCTTTGGCAACTCGGTGATGTCGACGATGTTGACGCTCTGGATCGTCGGCACCGCGGGCTGAGCCTGGGGCGTGGCTGGAGCAGGCGTTGCCGGCGCCGGAGCGGGCTGTGGCGCGGGTTGCTCCTGGGCACTGGCGGCGCCCGCCAGCATCAGGCTGGCGGCGGCGGCAAGAACTATCGTTTTGCGCATGGATTTTCCTTTCCATCGATTGGCAAACGGTCGGTCTGGGGTGACGCCCTAACCTCAACCGCCAAATGGGATCAGAAGGTGTCGCCCAGCAGGTCATTGCGTGACCATAGGATGGCAGCAATGTGCAGCCGCGCTTCAATCCAACCGCATTTCGGCAAACCGCATTTCGGGAGCAATCGCTGATGGCCAGAATTACCCGCGCCGCCTACGCGCAGATGTACGGCCCGACGGTCGGCGACAGAGTACGGCTTGCCGACACCGAACTGTTCATCGAGGTCGAGAAGGATCTCACCATCCATGGCGAAGAGGTGAAATTCGGCGGCGGCAAGGTGATCCGCGACGGCATGGGCCAGAGCCAGGTTTCCAGGGCGCAAGGCGCCGTCGATACCGTGATCACCAACGCGCTGGTGATCGATGCCAGTGCAGGCATCTTCAAGGCCGATGTCGGGCTTCGCGACGGGCGCATCGCGGCCATCGGCAAGGCCGGCAATCCGGACACGCAGGATGGCGTCACCATCATCATCGGCCCCGGCACCGAGATCATCGCCGGCGAAGGCAAGATCCTGACATCAGGCGGCTTCGACGCGCATATCCACTTCATCTGCCCGCAGCAGATCGAGGAAGCGCTGATGTCAGGCATCACCACCATGCTCGGCGGCGGCACGGGCCCGGCGCACGGCACGCTGGCCACCACCTGCACGCCGGGGCCATGGCACATGGCCCGCATGATCCAGTCCTTCGACGCCTTTCCGATGAACATCGGCCTGTCGGGCAAGGGCAATGCCTCGCTGCCCGCCGCGCTCGAGGAAATGGTGCTGGGCGGCGCCTGCTCGCTGAAGCTGCACGAGGACTGGGGCACGACGCCGGCGGCCATCGATTGCTGTCTGTCGGTCGCCGACGATTACGACGTGCAGGTGATGATCCACACCGACACACTGAACGAATCCGGCTTTGTCGAGAACACGGTCGCCGCCATCAAGGGCCGCACCATCCACGCCTTCCACACCGAGGGCGCCGGCGGCGGCCACGCGCCCGACATCATCAAGGTCTGCGGCCTGCCCAACGTCATCCCGTCCTCGACCAATCCGACGCGGCCCTACACGGTCAACACGCTGGCCGAGCATCTCGACATGCTGATGGTCTGCCATCATCTGTCGCCGTCGATCCCCGAAGACATCGCCTTTGCCGAAAGCCGCATCCGCAAGGAGACCATCGCGGCGGAAGACATTTTGCACGACATCGGCGCCTTCTCGATCATCTCGTCGGATTCGCAGGCCATGGGCCGCGTCGGCGAAGTCGCGATCCGGACCTGGCAGACCGCCGACAAGATGAAACGCCAGCGCGGCTCGCTGCCGCAGGAGACCGGCAACAACGACAATTTCCGCGTCCGCCGCTACATCGCCAAATACACGATCAACCCGGCCATCGCGCATGGGCTGTCGAAAGACATCGGCTCGATCGCGGTTGGCAAACGCGCCGACCTGGTGCTGTGGAACCCGGCCTTCTTCGGCGTCAAGCCGGACATGGTGCTGATCGGCGGCATGATCGCCGCAGCCCCGATGGGCGACCCCAACGCCTCGATCCCGACGCCGCAGCCGATGCATTACCGGCCGATGTTCGGCGCCTATGGCAAGGCCAGGACCAACTCGTCGGTGACGTTCGTTTCCAAGGCAGCGCTCGAGTCGGGACTGCATGGCAGGCTCGGTGTCGACAAGCAGTTCGTCGCCGTCGAAAACACCCGCGGCGGCATCGGCAAGCATTCGATGGTGCTCAACGACGCCACGCCGCATGTCGAGGTCGATCCGGAAACCTACGAGGTGCGCGCCGACGGCGAGTTGCTGACCTGCGAGCCGGCGACGGTGCTGCCGATGGCGCAACGGTATTTTCTGTTTTGAAGCGGCGCTTCCACCGGGCGAGCATTATCCGTTGCAGCCCTTGGTGGAAGGCAGCACTATGCGGCCAACCAACAGCTGCATTGTGATCGAGCATGACCACCGAAATCGCTTCCGCCCACGACATCTTCCCGCACATCCGCATCGTCATGGGCATGGTGATCGGGCTTGGTGTCGCCCGCCTGCTGTCGGGGGTGGCGCGCATCGTCCAGCATCCCGGCCAGTACAAGCTCTATACCGTGCATCTGGCCTGGGTCGTCTCGGTGCTCCTGATGCTGGTGCATTTCTGGTGGTGGGAGTTCGGCCTCTACGCCGTCGAGATCTGGACCTTCGGCAAATATTTGTTCATCATTTTCTACGCGATCACGCTGTTCCTGCTGTGCGCGCTTTTGTTTCCCGATTCGATGCTGGACTACACCAGCTACGAGGATTTCTTCTATTCGCGGCGGGCGTGGTTCTTCGGCCTGCTGGCGGCGACCTATCTGCTCGACGTGGTCGACACGCTGCTGAAGGGGCCGGAGCATTTCGCCCGCTTCGGCAGCGAGTATCTGTTCCGCACGCCCGTCTTCGTCGCGCTCTGCATCATCGCGATCCTGGTGCGCGACCGCCGCTTCCACATCGCCTTTGTCACGGCGGCGCTTATCTACCAGATATCGTTCATCCTGCGGCTCTTCGACACCATCGTCTGAACGAACGCGATGGTCTAGCTTTGTTGGGGAAAGGCAGGGTTCGACATGTACAAGGCCATTGGATCGCGCGTGTGCGGGCACAAGCAAATGGGAAATCCATGAAATGAAACTCAACCTCAACACCGACTTCACCAAATTCCCGCGCGTCGTCTCGGTGCTGTCCGCCGGCGCTGCCGGAACCACCCTACCGTCCGGCCGGGCCATTCTCGCCCATGACGAGCGGCATCTGCGCCGCCGGGCCATCGAACTTGCCGACGGCAGCAAGGTGCTGGTCGACCTGCCCGAACCCGTCGCCTTGAACGATGGCGACCGGCTGGTGCTGGAGAATGGCGGCCATATCGAGATCATCGCGGCACCGGAAGAGGTCTACGACATCCGCGCCCGCGATGGCGTGCATCTGGCCGAACTCGCCTGGCATATCGGCAACCGCCATCTCGCGGCAGGCATCGAGGCCGGACGCATCCTCATCCTGCGCGACCATGTCATCAAGGCGATGCTGGAGGGGCTGGGCGCCACCGTGACCGACGTTTCCGAACCGTTCAAGCCGGTGCGCGGCGCCTATTCCGGCCATGCTGGGCAAAGCCACGATCACGGCCATGCGCATGCGCACGCCGAAGCGCACAGCCATTCTCATGGCGAAGCGCATTCCCATTCGCACAGTCATGCCGGCCATCACCACGATCATGACTGACCAGCCTTCGAACATCGCCCTGCTGCGGCTGATGGCGTGGCTGTCGCCTGCCTTTCCGGTCGGCGGCTTTTCCTACAGCCATGGTCTCGAGCGGGCGGTGCATGACGGGTTGGTTGCCGATGCCGGGAGCCTCGCCGGCTGGCTGGAGACGCTGGTCGAGATGGGCTCGGGCTGGAACGACGCCGTGCTGTTCGCCGAGAGCTGGCGCCGAGCATGCGGCACCGGTGATCTCGATGAAGTGGCGGCACTCGCCGAAGCCCTGGCCGGCTCGCGCGAACGCCATACCGAGACCATGCTCCAGGGTGGAGCCTTCCTCAAAGCGGCGGCCGCCTGGCCTAATCCGGTGCTGGAGCGCCTGCCGGCCGAATGCGCCTATTGCGTCGCCGTCGGCGCCATTGCGGGTGGCAACGGCATCGCGCTTCAGGATGCGCTGTCAGCCTTCCTGCAAACCTTCTTCTCCAACCTTGTGCAGGCAGCGATCCGGCTTGGCATCGTCGGCCAGAGCGGCGCGACCACGTTGTTAGCCGGCTTCGAGCCGCTGGCCCTGGCGACCGCAAGCCGCGCCGCGCGCTCGACACTCGACGATCTCGGTGGCTGCGCCTTCGTCTCCGATGTCATGGCGATGAAGCATGAAACCCAATATTCGCGACTGTTCCGCTCATGATTTTTCTCGCCTTCTCGCTATCCTTTGTCCTGCTGCTGATCACCGTTCTGCATGTCTATTGGGGCCTTGGCGGCATCTGGCCGGGCCAGGACGCAGCCTCCTGCGC
>NZ_RZRR01001121.1:0-1505 GCF_003998555.1 Mesorhizobium sp. M7A.F.Ca.CA.002.09.1.1
CTTCAATGACCTCGCTCTTGCCTTCAAACTGCCGTCACGAATCTCGTATAAGAGTTGCTCGTGGCGGGAGAGGAAGAAGGAGGCGAACCGATATGCAGAACGAACGTGAAATCGACGCCCTGCTCTCACCTGGCGAGGCTGGATCGATCATCGACCGGCTGATGGCAATGCCGCATCCGAAGGACGGCACGCGCCGCTCGAACGAATGGGATCGCGCTGTGGCCAGCCGTTTCGAGACCCATCTTGCCAAGCAAATGCGCTCGCAGATCGACGGCGGCAGCGACCGTCAGAACGCTGCCTGATTCTATCATAGTCAGCCCCGGCGCAGCCTGACCGGCGCTTCGCCGAAAGCCCTTGAAAACGCTCTTGAAAACGCCGCGGCGGATGAGAATCCGGTCCGCCCGGCAATATCGGCCATGGCGATCCTTGTATCGACCACCAGCCGGCGCGCGGCGCCCAGGCGCAGCCTGAGATAATAGGCGCCCGGTGTCTCGCCGATCGATTTGCGAAAGATGCTCTCCAGCGTCCGTGCCGTCACGCCGGCGCGCTTGGCCACCGCTTCAATGGTCAGCGGCTGGTCGACATGCGCTTCCATCAGCCGGATCGCTTGCGCCAGCCGCGGATCATAGCCATCGAGCCGGCCGAGCGAGACCAGCGGCTGTGCGTCGGTGGCGGCGCGCGCCTGGTCGTAGATGAAGACGCTGGCGACATCGAGCGCGACGGCCATGCCGAGCCTCGTGCGGATGAGATGCAGCATCAGGTCGAAGGTCGGCGACGCGCCGCCCGAGGTGAACACCGGCCCGTCGATAACATAGCGGTCAGGGCGGACATCGACGCCGGGGAATGCCGAGGAAAAATCCTCCATGTCCTCCCAGTGGGTGGTGGCGCTGCGTCCTTCCAGCAGGCCGGCGCGCGCCACCAGCCAGGTGCCGGCTTCGACACCGCCGCAAGCGCGTGCTGTCCGTGCGGCCCGGCGCAGGCCGGACAACAGAGCCGAGGTTGCATAGTTCTGGGTGCCGAAGCCGGCGACGACGACAAGAACGTCGGTCGACTCGCCCGCATCGAAGCGGCCGCCGACCGCCACCGGCAGGCCGCAAGTGGTGACTGGAGCCTCGCCGGTCACCGAGACCAGCTTGAAATCGAACAGGGTCTCGCCGGAGATGCGGTTGGCCGCGCGCAGTGGATCGACGGCGGATGCGACGCACATGATCGACGAACCGGAAAATACCAGCAGCGTCACCCTAAGCGGCGAGCGCTCGGCGCGAAAGATCGTTGGTTTTTCGCTTTTCGTCATGGAAGCTTCGTAAAACGCAAAACAGTTTCCGGCAAGTCGGGCATTGTTGAGGTCTATTTCTTTCGGAGGAGAGTTCCATGCCGCTTGCGATGAACCGTGAGGTCTTCATTACCTGTGCCGTGACCGGGTCCGGCGGGTCGCAGGACCGCAGCCCGCATGTGCCGCGCTCGCCCAAGCAGATCGCGGATTCCGCCATCGATGCGGCCAAGGC
>NZ_RZRR01001122.1:0-1505 GCF_003998555.1 Mesorhizobium sp. M7A.F.Ca.CA.002.09.1.1
GGATCATCGGAACGGCGCTGCTCAGCAGAATGGAGCCTGCTTAACGACGCCACCGCGCTGCTGATTTACCGAATGGCGATTTCTGCGGCAGCAGGCTCCATTCTGCTGAGCAGCGCCGTTCCGATGATCCTGCTGTCCACGCTCGGCAGTCTTGCGGCCGGCTATCTGCTTGGCCGGTTGTCTCTGATGACGCTGGGCCGGATCGAGGACCCGGCGAGCGGCACTGTGGTGCAATTTGCCGGCACGTTCGGGGTCTGGATCCTGGCCGACAGGATCGGACTGTCGGCCATCATCACCATAGTCGTCTATGCCATGACGATCGCCCGCACCGCGCCGCGCCGCATGCCGGCCAGAAACCGCATCAGCTCTTATTCCGTCTGGGAAACGGCGGTCTTCGTGCTCAATGTTCTGGCTTTCGTGCTGATGGGCCTGCAGGCGCGTACGATCGTCGGCCGGCTTGCCGGGCAGGGGCAGACCGATGCGTTCGTCCTGGCCGGGACAGTGCTCGCCATCGTCATCGTCTCACGCTTCGTCTGGGTTCTGGGGTGCGGCGCGATCATCAGGTGGTTTGACCGTTTCGGCGTGGCTGATCGTCAGCGTGACGCTCCGTCGTTTCGTGGCGGCGTGCTGATCGGCTGGTGCGGGATGCGCGGTTTGGTGACGCTTGCGGCGGCATTCGCCCTGCCGGCTGAATTCCCGGCCCGCGACCCGATCGTGCTCGCTGCCTTCACGGTCGTCCTCGGCACGCTGGTGCTGCAAGGCATGAGCCTGAAGCCGCTGCTGCGCCTTTTGAACCTCAACCCTGACGAAACGGTCGACCGCGAGGTTGCGCAGGCGCGTGTTGTGGTCATGCAGGCGGCGCTCGACATATTGAGCGGCAAGACATCGGACGCGGCGGCCGCGGTGCGCGAGCAATATGCCGCTCAACGCAAGATCGCCAAAAACCCCGACGATGCCCAGGCGGCGACCGAATATGACCGCTTGCGTCTTTATGCGATCAAGAGCCAGCGCGACGCGCTGGAGGAATTGCGCCGCAATGGGACGATTGGCGACGAAGCCTATCATCGCCTTGAGGAAGAGATCGACTGGACCGAACTGGCCGCGTCGCCACCCGGCCGGTTCCAGCCGCTGAATACTTGAGGCATCGCACGCCGTTTTCCGGCGCACGGAAGATACCGAAGTGCTTCGGGATCGGTGCATGATCCCGGTCAGGGGCAAGGCTGGTCCAAGCCAGGTCCATTCTCCTGCACATTGCAACCGCGGCATCGAACCGCTACTGCCAACACGAAATTGAGCCGGATAAGCAATGAAGCTGGTCAGCTACAACATCCAGTACGGGTTCGGCAGCGACGGGCGCTACGATCTTTCGCGCGCCGCGCGCATCGTTGCCGGCGCCGACGTCATTGCACTGCAGGAAGTCGAGCGTCACTGGCAACGCAGCAATTTCGACGATCAGCCGGAACTGCTTTCCAGCCTGCTGCCCGACTATCACTGGGTCTATGGCC
>NZ_RZRR01001123.1:0-1502 GCF_003998555.1 Mesorhizobium sp. M7A.F.Ca.CA.002.09.1.1
GTCATC
Organism: Mesorhizobium sp. M7A.F.Ca.CA.002.09.1.1; assembly: GCF_003998555.1. NCBI lineage: Bacteria > Pseudomonadati > Pseudomonadota > Alphaproteobacteria > Hyphomicrobiales > Phyllobacteriaceae > Mesorhizobium > Mesorhizobium sp. M7A.F.Ca.CA.002.09.1.1. The sequence continues at coordinate 7 of NZ_RZRR01001123.1, forward strand.
CTTGCCACTGACAAAATGCCTGGCGTGTATGAAGGGTTAGCGACCGATGACGGAGATGAAGCTCGGCATGACCGAGCGGCTGAAGCCAATCCACGCGCGCGTCGCGGCCATGGTGCGCGACGAGATCATGCCGCTCGACCATGAATTCCTCAGCGAAGTGGGCAAGGCAGGCAGCCGCTGGGTCTACAGTGCGCGTCAGAGCGAGATCCTCGAAGGGCTGAAGAAGACCGCAAGAGAGCGCGGCCTGTGGAATTTCTGGCTGACCGGCTCGGAACGCGGCTATGGCCTTTCCACTGTCGAATACGCCTATCTGGCCGAAGAGATGGGCAAGGCGCATCTCGGCGCCGAGACCTTCAACTGCTCGGCGCCCGACACCGGCAACATGGAGGTGCTGGAGCGATACGGCTCGGCCGACCACAAGAAAGCATGGCTGGAACCGCTGCTCGACGGCAATATCCGCTCGGCCTATCTGATGACCGAGCCGGATGTCGCTTCATCCGATGCCACCAACATTGCCATGCGTTGTGAACGCCACGGCGGCGACTATGTGCTCAATGGCGAGAAATGGTGGGCTTCGGGCGCCGGCGATCCGCGCTGCGCCATCTACATCGTCATGGTCAGGACCGGGGGCGATGACGAGCCGCAGCACCGCCGCCATTCGATGATCCTGGTGCCATCAGACACCAAAGGCGTGACCAAGGTGCGGGCCATGCAGGTCTATGGCGATGACGACGCGCCGCATGGCCACATGCATCTTCGCTTCGACAATGTGCGCGTACCGGCGTCGAACCTGATCCTCGGCGAGGGCAGGGGGTTCGAGATCGCGCAAGGGCGGCTCGGTCCCGGCCGCATCCACCACTGCATGCGCGCCATCGGACAGGCCGAGATGGCGCTCGAGATGCTGTGCCAGCGTTCCGTGCGCCGCGAGGCCTTCGGCCAGAAGCTGGCAAAGCTCGGCGCCAATTTCGACATCATCGCCGAATGCCGCATGGAGATCGAGATGGCGCGGCTGCTCTGCCTCAAGGCGGCGTGGATGATCGACCAGGGCGATGCGCGGGCCGCTGCTCCCTGGATCAGCCAGATCAAGGTGGTCGCACCGCGCGTCGCGCTCAAGGTCACCGACGAGGCGGTGCAGATGTTCGGCGCGCAAGGCATCAGCCAGGACACACCGCTGGCGCGGTCGTGGACGCATCTGCGGACCTTGCGCCTTGCCGACGGGCCGGACGCCGTGCATCGCCGTCAGGTGGCGCGGACGGAGTTGAGGAAATACACGCAGGAGAAGGTTTGAGCGCCGGCATCGTCATGCGGGCGCGACTCGAGGCTCGAGCGAGGAGTGTTCCGATGACCGTCCCATCCGAAATGAAGGCGCTGCTGCTTGTCGGCGATGGCTACACCAGGACGCGGAGCGGCAGTGTGCTGGAGGCGATGGAGCCCTATCTCGAGCCGGGCAGCATCGCGGTGCCGACACCGGGCCCCAGCCAGGTGCTGATCAAGGT
>NZ_RZRR01001124.1:0-1501 GCF_003998555.1 Mesorhizobium sp. M7A.F.Ca.CA.002.09.1.1
GGCCGCCGACACGGGCGGCCAGTTCACGGACATTGAGCGGGCTCTCGATGACGTCGGCCGCACCAAGCTCCAGCGCCAGCACCTTGTCGACAAGATCGGCCGGGCGGCAGATCAGGATGAAATCCGGTCCGCCCTCACCGCCTCCTCCTTGGCCGCCATAACGTCTGAGCAGGTCCCGCCCCTCCGCCTGGCTGAGGCTGTCGCCGACGACGACGACGTCGATGCCCTTTCCCGACAGCAGCGATTCGGCCTCCCAGGGCTGGCGTGCCTGATGCACGTCATGGCCGCGCCGTTCAAGATGGTCGGCGAGTTCGGTCGCGACCACTTCGGCTACCGAAACGAGCGCAATGACGGATCGTGCGGCCATGTTTTCCAACCGTTCCCTGGCAACCCCGATATGAGTGCTGGACATGATGTTTATACCCAATCTACTTTCCACTGAAAGTGGGAGCGAAAGCATCGTGCGGGCAAGAATTGTCATCGTCGAGGATGAGCCCGACCTGAGGGACGCTGTCGCCGAATACCTTGGCGCCGCCGGATATGACGTGGCCACCGCTGAAAGTGCGGCCGCCGCGCGCAGCCTCGTTGAAACGCAGTCGTTTCATCTTGCCATTCTCGACATCGCCATGCCCGGCGAGGACGGCCTCTCGCTTGGCCGCTGGCTGCGTTCGAAACTGCCGATCGGCATCATCTATGCGACCGCGGCCGGCACCGCGCTCGACCGCATTGTCGGGCTGGAACTCGGTGCCGACGACTACATCGTCAAGCCTTACGAATTGCGCGAGGTGCTGGCCAGGGTGCGCAGCGTGTTGCGCCGGGTTCCCCAGCCCAAAGAGCTGCAGGACAAGAGGGCCGGGGCGGATCGCCGTTCCGTTGCCTTCGGCCCCTTCCAGGCCGATCTCGACGGCAGGCTGGTCACCGGCGCCAATGGCGTGGTGATCGACATGGCCAAGAGCGAGTTCGACGTGCTGGAGATTTTCCTCACCCGCGCCAACCGGCTGCTGAGCCGCGCCGCTATCTCCGAGGCGATCGGTTTCACCGAAGATCCGGAATCGTCACGCGCGGTCGACATTCGCATCATGCGGCTGCGCAAAAAGATCGAGGCCGATCCCGCCAATCCGAAATTCCTGCGCACGGTGCGCGGCGAGGGCTATATCTTCTCGCTGCCGGCCGGCGACGGCAACTGAGCACCGGGCCAGAAGGATGTAGTTGCTCGCCGGCCGAATTGGCGCGACTCCGGAATGACAGCACAAGATGATCGCTGAAGCAGCAAGCACCGATATGCAAGGGTTCAGGCAGGGCGCGGCGATGGCGGCCGTGCGCGTCGTTCGCCGGCTGCGCGAGGCCGGCGACTGGCAGCGCGAGATGGACGGCATACTGGAAACGCTCTGCCGGGCCATGGATTGCCAGCGCGGCATCCTGTTTCGCTTGCGCGAACTGCCTGGCCAGGGCTTCGCCCAATCCGTCGCTGCCTACTGGATCGACCCTCTTTTCGGCGGCG
>NZ_RZRR01001125.1:0-1496 GCF_003998555.1 Mesorhizobium sp. M7A.F.Ca.CA.002.09.1.1
AGATGCTGGCGCTGGCGCTGGGCGGCAAGACCGCCAAGATGCACCAGGGCCATCACGGCGCCAACCATCCGGTCAAGGACCACACCACCGGCAAGGTCGAGATCGTCTCGATGAACCACGGCTTTGCCGTGGATGCCGACTCGCTGCCATCAGGCGTCGAGGAAACCCACGTCTCGCTGTTCGACGGTTCGAATTGCGGCATCACCCTGACCGGCCGGCCGGTGTTCTCGGTCCAGCATCACCCCGAGGCTTCGCCCGGCCCGCAGGATTCACACTACCTGTTCCGCCGCTTCGTCAATTTGATCCGCGAAAAGCGCGGTGAGGAATTGCTGGCCGAACGGGCTTAGCGCGATCCGGTAGCGCCGCCCCTCATTGCCCTGCCGGGATGGCCCTCCCTGGTGAGCGCAATGCGGTTGTGACTCACACCTGTGCTCCATCCTCAGCGACACCGGTGGCGACATTCGTGCGCGCTGCCGGCCTCGCAACTTTCGTCACAAAGACGATGACCGCCAGCGTCAGGAAGCACGCTCCCAGCAGATAGGGCGCGCCGCCGAAGGTCACCGGCGCGCTTGGCCCGGTGAACCAGGAAAAGATCGCCGTGTAGAGCAGCGGCGTGATGATCGAGGTGATCGAGAAGATCGAGGTCATCGCGCCCTGCAGTTCGCCTTGCGCCGAAGGCGGCACCTTGGCGGCGGCGAGGCTCCGCAGCGGCGGGTCGGCCAGCGCTTCCAGGCAGCCGACGACGATCACCGCATAGATCATCCAGCCTTGCGACGCGAAGGCGTAGCCGAAGGCGCTGGCTGCCGTGAATGTCAGGCCGATGACTGCGGTCTTCCACTCGCCAAGCCTAGGGATGACGCGCGGCAGCACCGTCGCCATGACGATCGCGCCGCACAGGCCAAAGGCGCCGAGCGAGAAGCCGATCTGCTGCTCGCTCCAGCCATAGCGGTAGCTGGAGACGAACGACCAGACCGCCGGATACATCATATGCCCGAGCGTCATCAGGAAGAAGACAAGCCCGATCCAGCCGATGCCTTGATATTGGCGCATCTGCAGAAGCGTGCCGACCGGGTTGGCGCGTTTCCACTCGAAGCGGCGGCGGTGCTTGTCATCGAGCGTTTCCGGCAGGAAAAACAAAGCGATGAGGAAATTCACGAAGGCGAGCCCGGCGGCGAAATAGAACGGCACGCGCGGCCCGAACGTGCCGAGCAGCCCGCCCAGAACCGGCCCGATGACGAAGCCGACGCCAAATGCGATGCCGAGCAGGCCGAAATTCTTAGCCCGATTGTCATCGTTCGAGATGTCGGCGATGAAGGCCGATGTCGTCGAATAGCTGGCGCCCGAAATGCCGGCCAGCACGCGCCCGATGAACAGCATCGGGTAGGACCAGGCGACGGCGCAGATCAGATTGTCGATGGAGAAGGTCAGCACCGATGCGAGCAGGATCGGCCGCCGCCCGAACCGGTCGCTCAAGCCGCCCATGATCGGTGCGAAGA
>NZ_RZRR01001126.1:0-1492 GCF_003998555.1 Mesorhizobium sp. M7A.F.Ca.CA.002.09.1.1
CTCATAGCCAAGCCGCGCGCTGAAGGCGAACGGTCCTTGTTCATAGACGGCGATGTTGGCACCAGTCGGATCGATCGTCACCGTGTCGAGGAATGTCGCCGTGACGAAAGGCACCGGCATGATCTTGAACTCATTGCTGCCCTCGTATTTGGGGACGATGATGGCGCCGCCGCCGAGCACGACGTGCCAGTCGGACAGTTTCTGTTCGAAGCGCCCGAAACGGGAAGGCTCGGGCGGCAGGGTAAAATCATCGGAATTCACCGCAATGGCGTCTGCCGCCAGCGCGCCGTCCGAATGGGCTGAAAGCAGGATTGCCATGACCGCAAGAGATGCCCGGCCGGCAAATAGTCCAGAGTCAATTTTGGCGAACATGCGTGCTCCAGTATAGCGAGGCAAAGAGCCTCCGATGGCGTCACCATGTCAGGTGAAAGTGGCCGCATGCGTTAAGTGATGTTAAGTTTTGTTGCGCAATCGTGGTTTCATCTTGCCGTATAGGGAGGCCCTAGGCTGACAGTGGGCTGCCACGATCTGCCGTGGATCGTCTCGCGATCGGAGAACGGAACTGTTTCAATCCAGGCCAGAACAGCTCTAATGTCTGTGCCGGAGCAATGTGGGCGGGGTATGGGGAACACAAGCGACGATGACGAGCGGAGTTTCTTCTCCGAAGCGCCGATGCGGCCTGCTGCGAAAGCCAAGGCGACGCTCGACGAAAAGCCGCATTACCTCGGCCATCGCGACCGCTTGCGCGAGCGCTTTGCCCTGGCGGGTCCGGACGCCCTGCCCGATTACGAACTTCTGGAACTTCTGCTCTTTCGCCTGATCCCTCGTGCCGACACCAAACCGGCGGCCAAGGCGCTGCTGGCACGCTTCGGCACGCTGGCCGAAGTGCTTGGCGCCCCGGTGGGCCTGCTGCAGGAGGTCAAGGGCATCGGCCCTGCGGTGGCACTCGACCTGAAAATCCTCGCCGCAACGGCGCAGCGCATGGCACGCGGCGAGGTCCACGGCCGCGAGATCCTCTCGTCCTGGCAGCAGCTCCTCGACTATTGCCGCTCAGCAATGGCCTTCGAGGCGCGCGAGCAGTTCCGCATCCTGTTCCTCGACAAGAAGAACGCGCTGATCGCCGACGAGGTGCAGCAGACGGGTACTGTCGACCACACGCCTGTCTACCCGCGAGAAGTGATCAAGCGGGCGCTCGAACTCTCGGCGACTGCCATTATCCTGGTCCACAATCACCCGTCAGGCGACCCGACGCCATCGCGCGCCGACATCGAGATGACGAAGGAGATCATCGACGCGGGCAAGCGGCTGGGCATCGCGGTGCACGACCACATCATCATCGGGCGGAAGGGATATGCCAGCATGAAGGGCCTGCTGCTGATCTGAGGTGGCAGGGCCGGCGCCAACGCCGATCGACCCCGACCACACGATCCCAGAGATCGGGGCGGGCGAAACCGGCTAGAACAAGCGACTGGCGGAATCAGGAGAGCACGAT
>NZ_RZRR01001127.1:0-1490 GCF_003998555.1 Mesorhizobium sp. M7A.F.Ca.CA.002.09.1.1
GTACTGGGTCAGATCGTTGGTGCCGATCGAGAAGAAAGCGACCTCCTTGGCCAGCGCCGGGGCGATGAGCACGGCGGCCGGGGTTTCGATCATGACGCCGAGATCGAATGATGCGTGCGGCACGCCTTCGGCTTTCAGCTCGGCCGTGCATTCGTCGACCAGCACGCGCGTCTGCCTGACCTCCGAGAGGTCGGACACCATCGGCAGCATCACCTTGATGTTGCCGTGCACGGCTGCGCGCAGCAGCGCCCGCAGTTGGCGCTTGAAGATGTCGGGCCGGTCGAGACACATGCGGATGCCGCGCCAGCCGAGGAAGGGATTCTCCTCGTCGGGAAATTCGATGCCGGCAATCGGCTTGTCACCGCCGATGTCGAGCGTGCGCACAATGACCGGATAAGGCGCAAAAGCCTTGGCCAGCGCCGCATAGGTCTCGGCCTGCATGTCTTCCGAGGGCAGATGCATATGGCGCATGAACAAAAGCTCGGTGCGGAACAGGCCGATGCCCATGGCACCAGCCTCTTGCGCCGCTTCGATTTCCTCGAGTGAGCCGATATTGGCCGCCACCTCGATGATCCTGCCGTCGGCGAGCTTCGGCGTCACCGTCTTGAAGACGGTCAGCCCGGCGCGCTCCTTTGCCGCCGCTTCGACGCGGCCGGCGAAATCGGCACGGGTCGCCTCGTCGGGGTCGATGATCACATGGCCGGCATTGCCGTCGAGCGCGACGTCTCGCGCGGTACGCAAGGCATTGACCTGGTCGCCGAGGCCGAGCACTGCCGGAATGCCGTGCGAGCGCGCGATGATGGCGATGTGCGAGGTGGCGCCGCCATGGCCGCACACCACGCCGCCGATACGCTTCAGCGGCGCGCGTGCCAGATCCCAGGCGCCGATGTCGTCGGCGATCAGGATAGCCCCTTCGGGGATGTTTTCGAGGCTGACATCGTCTTGGCCCAGCAACACCAGGCAAATCTGCCGCCCAACGGCGTGGACATCATCTGCCCGCGCGTTGAGATAGTGATCGTCGACGGCGCTGAATTCGGCGGCAATGGTGGAGGCGGCGGTGATGACGGCGGAAACCGCGTCGTTGCCGCCCTTGATCAGGCCCTCGGCCTCACCAGTCAGGCTGTCGTCGGCGGCGATATCGCGCAGCGCGGCGACGATGCCGCGGTCTCCAGCCGACAGGCTGTCCTGCGCCAACGCATGATCCATGCGGGCCTGGACCGCGCCGACAGCCGTGCGGAACCTGTCGATCTCGCCTTTTATCTCCTCGGCCCGCAACATGCGGCCCTGTCCGGCGATATCGGGTGGGAAATGCGCAAAGGCCGGGCCGATGGCGAAACCTTCGCTGGCGGCCACGCCACGCAAGCGGTTTGCCCCGCCAGGTGCCGCCGGCACGGATCCCGGCGCGGGTGCCGCTTCCTGCCCGGCATCGTTGGCTGGGCTCTGCGCTTCCGCTTCATCATCGAGGCCGGCCCGCGGATTCTCGAGATAGC
>NZ_RZRR01001128.1:0-1489 GCF_003998555.1 Mesorhizobium sp. M7A.F.Ca.CA.002.09.1.1
CCTCGATGATGCCGGTCTGGCGACTGAACGCCTGCTCGATCTTCTCGACATCGGCAGCGATCGCGTCGGAAATGCCGGTGCTTCTGGCAGCGATCTGGTCGATATGGCCCGACAGCGAGCGGTCAACGTCCTTGCGGGTCTCGGCGAGCTTGCCGAGATCGTCTTCCAGCGCGCGGGTCAACATATTGCGGCCTTCGGACAGCTTGCCGACATGTCCGGCGATGACGTCGTCGATGTCGCTGCGGCTTTCGGTCAGCTTCTGCAGGTCGGCTTCGAGGGCGCGTTTGAGAATGTCGCGGCCCTCGGCCAGCTTCTCGACCTGGCCGGCAACCAGACCGTCGATGCTGGAGCGGCTTTCGGCCAGCTTGGCGAGATCGGCTTCCAGCGCGCGCTTGAGAACATCGCGACCTTCGGCGAGTTTCTCGACCTGGCCGGCGACCAGACCGTCGATGCTTGAGCGGCTCTCGGCCAGTTTGGCAAGATCGTCCTCGAGCGCCTTGGACAGGGTCGAGCGCTCCTGGACAAGCCTTTCCGCGTGGCTGTTAACGAGGCCACCGACGTTTTCGAGGTCGGCTTCAAGCGCTTTCGACAGCGTCGAACGATCCTGGACGAGCCTTTCGGAATGGCTGTTGACCAAGCCATTGACGCTTTCGAGGTCAGCCTCGAGTGCCCGGGCGAACTGTGCCCGGTCATCGACCAGTTTCTGCGACTGGTCGGCAATGGTCCCCTTGATCGCGTTGAGGTCGGATTCCAGAGCGCGCCGCAGGATATCTCGGCCCTCGGACAACTTCTCGACCTGACCCGCAACCAACCCGTCGATGCTGGAACGGCTGTCGGCCAGCTTGGCGAGGTCGTCCTCAAGGGCCCTGGACAGGGCGGAGCGGTCTTGGACAAGCTTGTTCATGTGATCGGCGATGACGCTGTTCACATTCTGCAGGTCGGCTTCCAGGACCCGGGAAAGCTGACCGCGATCCTCGGCCAGCTTTTCCGACTGGCTTGAGATAACGCCCTTGATCGTGTTCAGGTCGGATTCCAGCGCGCGCTTGAGAATGTCGCGGCCTTCCGCCAGCTTCTCGACCTGACCGGCGACCAGACCGTCGATGCTCGAACGGCTTTCGGCCAGCTTGGCAAGGTCGGCTTCAAGGGTCTGCGACAGCAGGCTGCGGTCCTCGGCCAACCGTCCCGAATGGCTTTCGATCAGGCCGCGTATGCCGGACAGATCATTGTCGAGCGAATGGGAAAGCTGCGTGCGGTCTTCCGCCAGTTTGGCGGAATGGGTTTCGATGAGGCTCTTGATGCCGACGATGTCGTTTTCCAACGCCTTGGCGAGCACGGCGCGGCCTTCGGCGATTTTTTCCACCTGACCGGCGACCAGACCGTCGATGTCGGCGCGGCTGTCGGACAGTTTTCCGAGATCGGCTTCCAAAGCGCGCGACAGAATGTTGCGGCCCTCGGCGAGTTTTCCGACATGTCCGGCGACCATTTCATC
>NZ_RZRR01001129.1:0-1488 GCF_003998555.1 Mesorhizobium sp. M7A.F.Ca.CA.002.09.1.1
CATCACGGTGGAGGAGGCCAAGACCGCCGAGACCGAACTCGAAGTCGTGGAAGGCATGCAGTTCGATCGCGGCTACCTCTCGCCCTATTTCATCACCAACCAGGACAAGATGCGCGTGGAGCTCGACGAGCCCTATGTGCTGATCCACGAGAAGAAACTCTCCAATCTGCAAGCGATGCTGCCCGTGCTCGAAGCCGTGGTGCAGTCTGGCAAGCCGCTCCTGATCATCGCCGAGGATGTGGAGGGCGAGGCGCTTGCCACGCTGGTCGTCAACAAGCTGCGCGGCGGCCTCAAGGTCGCGGCCGTCAAGGCGCCGGGCTTCGGCGACCGCCGCAAGGCCATGCTGGAGGACATCGCCATTCTCACCGGCGGCACCGCGATCTCGGATGATCTCGGCATCAAACTGGAAAATGTAACGCTGCAGATGCTGGGCCGCGCCAAGAAGGTGGTGATCGAGAAGGAAAACACCACCATCGTCGATGGTGTCGGCCGCAAGGAAGAGATCCAGGGCCGTGTCGCACAGATCAAGGCGCAGATCGAGGAGACCACCTCCGACTATGACCGCGAGAAGCTGCAGGAGCGGCTGGCCAAGCTCGCAGGCGGCGTTGCGGTGATCCGGGTCGGCGGCTCGACCGAGGTCGAGGTCAAGGAGCGCAAGGACCGTGTCGACGACGCACTGCATGCAACCCGCGCGGCCGTCGAGGAGGGCGTGCTGCCCGGCGGCGGCGTCGCCTTGCTGCGGGCGGCCAAGGCGCTCGATACCGTGCAGACCGACAATTCGGACCAGAGGACAGGTGTCGACATCGTGCGCCGTGCCATCGAAACGCCGGTCCGGCAGATCGCCGAGAATGCCGGCGCCGAAGGCTCGATCATTGTCGGCAAGCTGCGCGAGAAAAGCGAATTCGGCTGGGGCTGGAACGCCCAGACCAATGAATTCGGCGATCTCTTCGGCCAGGGCGTTATCGACCCGGCCAAGGTGGTGCGCACCGCCCTCCAGGACGCGGCATCGGTCGCCGGCCTGCTGGTGACCACGGAGGCGATGGTGGCCGAGAAGCCGAAGAAGGAAGCCGCCGCCCCGGCAATGCCCGCCGGCGCCGGCATGGACTTCTGAAGTCGCGGCCCAATCCGCCCGCTCCCCTGGCGGGGAGCGGGCGTCAGTCGAAGAGAGAGTGGAGGTAAAGATGGATGCAATGGCTGGCCTCGGATCCGTACCGGCTCCTACGCATCAAGCGAAGGAATTCCTGGCCTATGAAACAGAATGCAGGAACGTGCTGAAGCCGCTGCTGGCAGGGCTGCTCGACATGGCTGAAGCCGCCGGCTGGAACCGGCGAACCGCGGCGTCGGCACTGATGTTCCTCGCAGCGCAGCAAGTGTCGGCAACATCCGAGGTATCCGCCGGCAGCGGCTGAACGGAAATCGGCCAGTCCCTTCACCTATCCGCGGCGGGCCGTGCTTCCCGGTGTTCGGCCCGCTGCAGGCCCTGAACAA
>NZ_RZRR01001130.1:0-1485 GCF_003998555.1 Mesorhizobium sp. M7A.F.Ca.CA.002.09.1.1
TCCCTGCGGCGATCTTCCACGTCATGCGGCGAAACTTCAAGAGGCAGGCCGCAAGCGGGGCTGTGCCACGCGGAATGCTTGCGCCAGCGAGAATCCGCTTTTTTGCACAGCAAAGGCCGAGCGCGCAAAAAACGCCTATGGTCGCAGAATTGCTCGTGCGATAGATCTAGCCATGCGTTATGTAATCGTCATTGCCGCCATCGCGTTTTTCCTGATCTGGGATGGCATGTACAATCAGGGCCGCTATCTCGACACAACAGTGAGAGAGCTTAGCCATGTTGTGCGATATGTTACCGGCAGAGCTTAACTCCAGTGGCGGCAGCCGCGACATCCTAGTCGATTGACGCCAACGTCCTGCCGTCACAAAAGACCCCAGCATTTTGATCGAGGAGGCGGGGTTGATCCGGCATATCGTTTTCTTCAGCGCGCGGCGAAAAGAGGATGTCGAGGCTGTGCGCACCGGCTTGCTGGCGCTCGGCAACATTCCTCATTCCAGCCTGTTCGAGGTCACGCTCAACACCAAGGTGGATCCGCTGTCGGACGAGGTCGACGTGGTCGTCTATGCGGAGTTCGCCGATGACGCCGCGCTGGCCGCCTACAAGGCGCACCCGCTCTATGCGCAGACCACCAGCAAGGTCAAACCGATGCGCGAACTGCGCTATTCCGCCGATGTCATTGCCGGAAGCTGATCGAGGCTTTGTCCCAACTGGTGCCTTTTTCGACGTCCGGTGAACTGGCGGGGGCGAAATGGCCGGGATTGCGATCAAGTCTTGAACCGATTTGCGGAATGATGCACATCGCGGCTGCATGACCCGAACCATCACTGGCACTCATCCGCTCGATCACCTGGTGCTGCCAACGCAGAGCCTTGAGGTGGCGCGAGCCCGGCTCGCCGCGCTTGGCTTCGTCGTGGCCCCGACCGGCATCCATCCCTTCGGAACGGAAAACTGCTGTGTTTTCCTGGCCGACGGCACGTATCTCGAACCGCTGGCGGTCGGCGACGAGCAGGTGGCGGCAAAGGCTATCGCGGACGGCAATGTCTTCGTCACGCGTGATCGCGCCTATCGCGACAGCAACGGCGACGAGGGGTTTTCCGCCATTGTTCTAGGTACGGGCAATGCCGATGCCGACCATGCACGCTATGTCGATGCCGGCATCTCGGCGGGAGACATGCTGGGTTTTTCGCGCGCTTTCACCGACCCGGCCGGCAAGAGCGACATCGCATCGTTCAAGCTCGCTTTCGCGGCCGGAGCCAAAGCCACGGACGCCTTCCTGTTTGCCTGCGAGCGGGTCAACGCGCCTGATGTCGACCGCGCGGCTTTGCAGGCCCACGCCAACGGCGCGACCGGAATTGTCGAGATCTTGGCGGTCAGCGATGCGCCTGGAAAGCAGCATGAGTTGATTTCTATCTCGGTGGATAATCCGGCCGCCGAAAGGCAGGGCGGCATGTTTTCCCTGCCGAATGCAGATTTGAGCGTGCTTGAC
>NZ_RZRR01000112.1:0-9330 GCF_003998555.1 Mesorhizobium sp. M7A.F.Ca.CA.002.09.1.1
CATGGGTCTTGAGCAGCTGCGAGGCGCGCGCCGCGACCTTGGCTGCGTTGTCGGCCGCGGCCTGGTCGGCGACCTTCTGCGCCTGGGCCTGCTGCAGCGAGGCGCGGGCCGCGTCGGTCTGGGCGTCGATACGGTCGAGCGTCTTGCTCAAGGTGGCGATCTGCGCCTCGGCCTGGGCGACGGCAATCTTGTAATCGCCGTCATCGACGACGAGCAGCGGATCGCCGGCCTTGACCAGCTGGTTCTCGCTGACCTTGACCTGATCGACATAGCCGGAAATCTTGGGCGAGATGAACGCCATGTCCGCCTGGACATAGGCATCGTCCGTCGAGATCATGAAGCGGCCCGTTGTCCAGTAGTCGTACCCATACCAGGCGCCGGCGCCCAGCAAGGCAACACCGATGACCGGCAGCAGGAAGGAACGCACCGAACGCTTCTTCCTGGCCGGAGCCTCTGCCGGCGGCGACGAGACGGGCTGGACAGGTACTTCCGGTGCTTCCGTCGCTGGCGCAACCTTGGCGTTGGGGAAGGGACGGACTTCAGCAGTGGTCGGCGCGTTCGAGGACATGACATCTCTCTAAAGTTATAATATAATATTGAACCGTTCGGTTCGATCCGGCCGTTGACATAGCGCGTAAAGAGGACCATATCAAGGGCAATCGAACCGCTTGGTTCGAATTATTTTCGAGGTGTGACTTTCATGGCCGAGACCCCGCCCAATGTCGAAAACGAGTCGTGTGACGACCTGTTGGAAAGCTTGCGCCGTGGCCGCCCGGCCGCGGGGCAGGATCCGGCCAAGCGCAGCCAGATCATCGACGGCGCCCGTCGTGTCTTCATCGACAAGGGCTTCGAAGCCGCCTCGATGAACGACATCACCCGCGAGGCCGGCGTCTCCAAGGGTACGATCTACGTCTACTTCGCCAACAAGGAAGAGCTGTTCGAGGCGCTGATCGAGGAAGAGCGCGGCACCATCTTCAAGAACATGTATGACGTGCTGGACAATGCCGACAACCTGCGCGAGACGCTGGTGAAGTTCGGCAAGGTGCTGGCTCTCAAGATCACGTCGGCCAAGGTCGTCCAAGCGCAGCGCACGGTGATCGGGGCATCAGACCGGATCCCCGACATGGGCGCGCGTTTTTACGAGCGCGGTCCCAAGCGTGGCCACGACAAGGTCGCGGCCTTTCTCAATGCCGCCATCGAGCGCGACCTGCTGCGCATCGACGATGTCGATCTTGCCGCCTATCAGTTCACCGAACTGTGCCTGGCCGGTCTGTTCCGCCAGTGCATCTTCGCCTACCGCACCAAGGCCCCGACCCAGGACGAGATCGACCACATCGTCAGGTCAGGCGTCAGCATGTTCCTGAAGGCCTACGGCACCGAAAGGCTTGTGGCGGAAGAAGGCCATCAGACGATTGCTATCGAGGCCAAGCCCTAGCCAGACCATGCTCTAACTCTTTGTTTAGACGCAATTCTGGACGGAAAACCGCTTCACACTTTTCCTAGAATTGCTCTAAGGTGCGGATGCTTTAGCCGCCATTGGCGGCAAGCACGATGGCTGCCTGCAATTCCTGAAGGCCCTCGGCCTTTTCAGAAGAGGTGGCCAGCACGAACGGGAACGCCGCCGGCCGCTTCTTGATCTTTGCCAGCGTCTCCTCGATCAGCCTCGGCACGCCGGCAGTCTTGATCTTGTCGGTCTTGGTCAGCACGATCTGATAGGACACCGCCGCCTTGTCGAGCAGCGACAGCACTTCGTCGTCCTTGGCCTTGATGCCATGACGGGCGTCGATCAGCACATAGACGCGTTTCAGCGTGACCCGGCCCTTGAGGTAATCGAAGACCAGCTTGGTCCACTCGTCGACCTTCTCCTTGGGCGCGGTGGCGTAGCCGTAGCCGGGCATGTCGACCAGCGCCAAGGGTGGCAGGTCGGCGCCCTCGCCCGAAAATCCATCCGGCACGAAATAGTTGAGCTCCTGCGTGCGCCCCGGCGTGTTGGAAGTGCGCGCCAGCCCCTTCTGGTTGACCAGCGCATTGATCAGCGACGACTTGCCGACATTCGAGCGGCCGGCAAAGGCGATTTCCGGCGGCCCTTCCGGTGGCAGGAACTTCATCGCCGGCACGCCGCGGATGAAGATCCACCCTCGCGTAAACAGTTCGGTGCCGATTATGCTGCTGTTCAGAGCGTTCAAGCTGCTGCCTCCAGAAGAGAAATATTGACACCCCGGATAGCATCGAGGTTGCGGCTGACCTTGTCTACCGGCCAGTCCCACCACGCCACCGCCAGCAGCCGCCTGATTGTCCGGTCGTCGAAACGCATCTTTACCACCTTGGCCGCGTTGCCGGCGACGATCGCATAGGGCGGCACGTCGTGCGTCACCACCGATTTCGCAGCGACGATGGCGCCGTGGCCGATTTCCACCCCGGGCAGGATCACCGCCTCCATCCCGATCCAGACGTCGTTGCCGACGATGGTGTCGCCGCGCACCTCCTTCGACCAGGTCGCCGGGTTAAAACCCTTTTCCCAGCCATGGCCGAAAATATTGAACGGATAGGTCGAAAAGCCGGACATGGCGTGGTTGGCGCCGTTCATGATGAAGCGCGCGCCCTCGGCGATGGCGCAGAACCTGCCGATGATCAGCTTGTCGCCTATGAACGGATAGTGATGCAGGACGCATTTCTCGGCGAATTTGTCCGGCCCGTCGGGGTCGTCATAATAGGTGAAGTCGCCGATCTCGATGTTTGGCGCGTTCACCAGTCCCTTGAGGAAGCCGACGCGGGTATGCATCGGGATCGGGTGCTTGATGTCTGGGTTGGGTCCGTCCATGTCGAAATCCGTCAGAGAAATGGCCGCCAGGTGCATCCGAAACTCGAATGCGCCCGTTCAAAATAGCGTGGTCCGCCCTATAGCACCAATCGGGTGACGAGCGAGCTTTCCTTGACGGCCTTGCTCATTTGCTGCCGCGGCAAATCACGATCGGATCGGACAGCGCACTGTCGAAACCGCTGCCCTGATAGACGGTGACATTCGTGGCGCCGGGCGGCAGCATGAAGCTGCCTTCGACGATTTTCTGGTCGCCGGCCGGCATGTGGAGAGCCCAGCTATAGGTGCAAAACTGAGGCGGCGCCTGGGGTTCGACGTGGCTGCAGTTCAATTGCGCGCCACCCAGCATGGCGGCGCCGCCGCAACTGACGGCGCCCTTTGCGAGCGCAATGCCCGGCCATCCTGCAATGGCCGCCACGGTCGCGATCTTCAGCCAATTCATCGTCGTATCCTTGCCCGGCAACAGCCCGCTACCTGAGCCTTTGGGTGGGTCGCAGCCCATGCGTCATTTTTTCCAGGCGGGCTTAGTCCGTCTTGCGCACCGCGTCCAGCAAGATTATGTGCATGATGATAATAAGCATGCTCACTAACAGTCGCGCCGAAAAACTCCAGTACCTCCCATGCCATCGTCACCCAACATCAGCTTCGTGCTGCACGATGTCGCGCGCCTGCTTCGAAAGCGGTTCGAGCAGAGGTCGCGGGCATCGGGGCTGACCCGCGCCCAGTGGCAGGTGCTGGCCTATCTCAGCCTGCATGAAGGCATCCACCAGAACAAACTGGCGGACCTGATCGAGATCACGCCGATCACGCTCGCCCGGCTGCTCGACAAGATGGAAGCAAGCGGCTTCATCGAGCGCCGGCCCGATCCCGCTGACCGCCGGGCATGGCTGCTGTACCTGAAGCCGCAAGCCCATCCGCTGATCGAAATCATGCGCGGCAATGGGCGGAAGACGCGTGACGAGGCCTTTGTCGGCCTTTCCGCGGATGCGCAACTGCATCTGCTGCAAACCCTATCCCTCATCAAATCCAATCTGCTCGCGGCTTGCGCCCAGCCTGCCGCCGACCGGGAGAAAACACATGGCTGAATCAACCTCACCAAAGAAGCCTGTCGAAGAAGACGGATCCGCCGCCGACCGGGCGCGCGACCAGGTCATCCGGCTGGACAGCGAACGCGAGCAAAGGCGAGCCAGCACCGTCATCGACAATGACGAGCTCGAATCACCGGTCGCCCTGGAGCCGGCGGCGCTCGAGGCTCCGTCCAAGGAGCCACGCCAGGCCGGGGTTGCGGTGGCGCCTCCGGCGCCGGTCAAGCCCAAGCGCGGCCGGGCACGGCCGATCCTGTTTGCCCTGCTTCCGTTCGCGCTGGTCGTCGGCGGCTATTACTACGTCATCGGCGGCCAGGTCATGACGACCGACAATGCCTACATCCAGGCGCAGTCGCTCGGCGTTTCCACCGATGTCTCCGGCACTGTGTCCGAGATCGACGTGCACGAGAACGAGGCGGTGAAGAAGGACCAGGTGCTTTTCCGGTTGCGGTCGGCCTCTTTCGAAACCGCTCTTGCCGCCGCCCAGGCACAGCTCGGCACAGTGCGCAACCAGGTGCTGACCTTGCAGGCGAGCTACCAGCAGTCGCAGGCGCTGATCGAGCAGGCGCAGGCCGACATCCCCTATTACGAGGCCGCTTTCCAACGCCAGCAGGATCTGCTCAAGACCTCCACCTCCTCGAAGGCGACCTTCGACAGCGCCCAGCACGACCTCGTCGCCGCCCGCCAGAAAGTGTCCGTTGCCCAAGCGCAGGCACAGGCGACGCTTGCCCAGCTCGGCGGCGACGCCAGCCAGCCGGTGGAGAAGAACCCGTTCTATCTCCAGGCGCAGTCGGCGGTGGACGACGCCCAGCGCAACCTTGCCGATTCCATCGTCAAGGCGCCATTCGACGGCATCGTCACCAATGTCGACGCGCTTCAGGTCGGCAAGTACCTGCCGGCTTCGCAGCCGGCGTTCAGCCTGATTTCGGCGACCGATCTGTGGATCGCGGCGGAGCCTAAGGAAACCGAACTGACCTATGTGCGGCCGGGACAGACGGCGACGATCAGCGTCGACAGCTATCCCGGTGCCGTCTGGCACGGCAGGGTCGCCTCGATCAGCCCGGCGTCGTCGTCGAGCTTCTCGCTGCTTCCGGCGCAGAACACCACCGGCAACTGGGTCAAGGTCGTGCAACGCATTCCGATGCGCGTGACGGTGGACGATCTCCAGGGCAAGCCGCCGCTGCGCGGCGGGATGAGCGTCGTGGTCGGCATCGATACCGGCCATGCGCGCGGCCTGCCGGACTTCGTGACGGACCTCCTCGGTCGGTTCGGACAAAAGTCATGACCGGCGCGTCCGCGACAGGTGGCGTGGTCGCCAATCGCGGCGCCATCACCGCCTGCGTGATCCTGGCCGTGATCATGCAGGCGCTGGACACCACCATCGCCAATGTGGCGCTGCCCTATATCCAGGGCAGCGTTTCGGCCAGCGCCGACCAGATAAACTGGGTGCTGACGTCCTACATCGTCGCGGCAGCCGTCATGACGCCGCCTTCGGGCTATCTTGCCAATCGCTTCGGCCGCAAGCGCATCCTGCTGATCTCGATCACCGGCTTCGTCGTCGCGTCGGTGCTGTGCGGCTTCGCGCAGTCGCTGCCGCAGATCGTCGGCTTCCGCCTGCTGCAAGGCCTGTTCGGCGCAGCCCTGGTGCCGCTGGCGCAGAGCATCCTGCTCGACATCTACAGCGTCGAGGAGCGCGGCTCGGCGATGGCGCTGTTCGGCGTTTCGGTGATGGTCGGGCCGGTGCTCGGGCCGGTCATCGGCGGCTGGCTGACCGAGAATGTCAGCTGGCGCTGGGTGTTCTACATCAACGTACCGATCGGCGCGCTGGCTTTCGCCGGCGTCTCGATGTTCGTCCAGGAAACCAAGACGGACCTCAAGGCCAGGCTGGACTGGCTGGGCTTCGGCATGCTCAGCGTCACCATCGCGTCGCTGCAGATGTTCCTCGATCGCGGCGAGCAGCTCAACTGGTTCTCGTCGTCCGAGATCATCGTCGAGGCGCTGATCTGCGCGTCGGCCTTCTACATCTTCCTCGTCCACACCTTCACCGCCAAAAACACCTTCGTGAACCCGCGGCTGTTCCTCGACAGGAATTTCGCCGTCGGCATGATCTTCATCTTCATCATCGGCATCACCTATCTGGCCTCGCTGGCCCTGATGACGCCCTATCTGCAGACCCTGATGGGCTATCCGGTGGTGACGGCCGGCATCGTCATGGGGCCGCGCGGTCTCGGCACCATGGCTTGCATGTTCCTGGTCGGCAGGCTGATCGGCAAGGTGGACACGCGCTGGCTGCTTCTAACCGGCCTGCTGGTCACCGCCTGGGCGATGTACGACATGACCGGCTGGACCCCTGATGTCTCGCAATGGACGATCATCAGCACCGGCTTCATCCAGGGCGCGGGCCTGGGTTTCCTGTTCGTGCCGCTGACCACCATCACCTTCGCCACGCTGGCGCCGGAGCGGCGCGCGGAAGGCACCGGACTGTACAATCTGTCCCGAAACATCGGCTCCAGCGTCGGCATATCGGTGGTCACCGCGCTGTTGACGCAGAACGTGCAGGTCAACCACGCCAATATCGCCACCTATGTGACGCCCTACAACCAGGCGTTCAGCAATCCGGCGATCTTCCAGGCAATGGATCCCTACAGCGCCGCGGGCCGCGCCGCGCTCGACGGCGTGGTCACGCTGCAGGCCACGATCATCAGCTATATGAACGACTTCAAGCTGATGATGATCCTGTCGCTTGCCGCCATTCCGCTGGTTCTGTTGCTGCGCAAGCCGGCGACTCCGGCCAAGATCGACCACAGCGCCGTGATGGAGTGACGACGCTCGAAACTTATCCGGCTGCACAGGCAACAGCCAAAAAGAAACCGGGGTCCTGTGAGGGACAGGACCCCGGCCAATGCCGATACGACTTCCCAAGAAACATGGCACCTCGTCATGAGGCGGGGATGGCAGGCCCGAGAAAGCCCCAACGGACCTGTCTTGATCCCCTTTGCCGGAAGCCGTTCGTTACTTCGGCAACAGCACCTTGTTGACGACATGGATGACGCCGTTCGACTGGTTGACGTCGGCGATCGTCACTCGCGCCTCGCCGCCTGACTCATCCATGATGTAGAGCTTGCCCTTCTTGACTTCGGCGGTCAGCGTGTCACCGGAGACGGTCTTCATCTCGTATTTGCCGCCCATCGCCTTGGCCTTCTTCATCATCTCGGCGCCCGAAATCTTGCCGGCCACGACATGCGCGGTCAGCACCTTGGTGAGCTTGCCCTTGTTCTCCGGCTTCAGCAGCGTGTCGACGGTGCCCTTGGGCAGTTTCGCAAACGCCGCGTTGGTCGGGGCAAAGACTGTGAACGGGCCAGCGCCCTGCAGCGTGTCGACCAGGCCGGCGGCCTTGACCGCGGCGACCAGCGTCGTGTGGTCCTTCGAATTGACGGCGTTCTCGACGATGTTCTTGGTTGTGTACATCGGCGCGCCGCCGACATTCGGGTTCTTGGCATAGGCGGGCGCGGCAATCGCCACGCCGGCGACGAGTGCGGAAAGGGCGATGATCCTGAATGACGGCAAGCGCATGTGGTCTTCCTCCGTGTGAGGGCTGATCGGAATTGATAGCCTTTGGAAACGCACAGGCAGTCACGCCGCCGAGGGGGCGCAAGTTTCGCCGATCACGGGAACGTGATGCCGGAGCTGCTTAAACGAAAAGCCCCGCGCGAGGCGGGGCTTTGAAGGCTGGAGAAAGCGCTGCGCCTTCTATTCGGCCGGTGATGGTTTCTTTCGGAACAGCGCGACCAGATTGTCCCACAGCTCGATCTTGGCACCCTGGCGCTTCATGATGATGCCCTGCTGGAGGATCGACAGCGTGTTGTTCCAGGCCCAGTAGATGACCAGGCCGGCCGGGAAACCCGCCATCATGAAGGTGAAGATGACAGGCATCCAGGTGAAGATCGCAGCCTGCGTCGGATCCGGCGGCGTCGGGTTCATGCGCATCTGCAGGAACATGGTGACGCCCATGATCAGCGGCCAGACGCCGATCATCAGCATGTGCGGCAGGGTGACCGGGATCAGGCCGAACAGGTTGAACAGCGACGTCGGATCGGGCGCGGCCAGATCCTGGATCCAGCCGAAGAACGGCGCGTGCCGCATTTCGATGGTGATGTAGAGCACCTTGTAGAGCGAGAAGAAGACCGGGATCTGCAGTGCCACCGGCCAGCAGCCGGCAAGCGGGTTGATCTTCTCGGTCTTGTACAGCTCCATCATCGCCTGCTGCTGCTTCATCTTGTCGTCCGCGTATTTCTCGCGGATCTCGAGCATTTTCGGCTGCACCTTCTTCATGTTCGCCATCGACGCGTACGACTTGTTGGCGAGCGGATAGAAGATGGCCTTGACGATGACGGTGGTGGCGAGAATGGCCAGGCCGAAATTGCCGAAGAATTTGTAGAGCGTGTCGATCAGCCAGAACATCGGCTTGGTGATGAAGTGGAACCAGCCCCAGTCGATCAAAAGGTCGAACCGCTTGATATGACGGTCTTCCGCATAGGCGTTGATCTTGCCGACTTCCTTGGCGCCCGCGAAGATCTCGCTCTCCACCGTCGCCGACTGGCCGGCATCGACGGTGATCGGGTCGGTGAGGAAGTCGGACTGGTAGCGATGGCGGCCGTCCTCGAAATAGGCATAGCGCGGCTGGAACGGCTGCTTCTCGGTCGGCACCAGCGTCACCGCCCAGTATTTGTCGGTGATGCCGAGCCAGCCGTCGGTCGACTTGCCCGGCGTGAACTGCTTGTCCTTCTCGATGGACGCGTATTTGTGTTCCTGCAGGCCTTCCGTGCCGGTGAAGCCGATCAGGCCCTCATGCAGCACATAGGTGCTGGCAACGAGCGGCTTGTCGAAGCGGGTGACGCGGCCGTAATTGGACAGCGAGACGGCGGCCGTGCCGGCATTCTGCACCGTGTCGGACACCGTGAACATGTAGTTGGTGTCGACGGAAAAGGTGCGCTTGAAGGTCAGGCCCTTGTCGTTCGAATAGGTCAGCGTGACCGGGGTCGTCGGCGTCAGTGTCGCATTGCCGTCGATAGCCCACACTGTTTCGGGACCGGGCACCGCGCCGGTCTTGTCGTTGCCGACGAAGCCGATCTCGGCATAGTAGCCATTGGGCAGTGCCGCCGGGTTGAGCAGGCTGATCTCGGGCGAGTTCTTGTCGACCGTCTCGGTGTAGTGCTTGAGCTTGAGGTCGTCGAGACGGGCACCGGTCAGGTTGATCGAACCCTCAAGGCTCGGCGTGTCGATCTTCGCGCGGGTCGTCGTGGCGAGCGCCTGTTCGCGGCCGGCCGGCGTGACGGCATCGGTGCCGGGTGCGTTGGGAATGGCGCCAGGGGCGGCGGGCGTTCCGGTGTCGGTACCGGGATTGGTGCCGGCGGCCTTCTTCTGCTC
>NZ_RZRR01001131.1:0-1485 GCF_003998555.1 Mesorhizobium sp. M7A.F.Ca.CA.002.09.1.1
GTCCTGACCCATGCCGCCGATGCCCTTTTCTGGACCGTGATCGCACTGTTTGCGACCATCGTCGGCTGTATGGTCGCCAGATGGGCGTTCGGGCAGGGCAGCGCCGTGTGGACATTGCTGAACTGGCGGTTCCTGTTTGCCGCGGCGATCGTCGGTTGTCACTTTGTCATGAACGAGTTGCGCCGCAACGTGCTGCTGCGCAGCCTGTTCTTCGTCGTCTTTGCCGCTGCGACGCTGGCCTGCCTGTTCTGGTCGTTCACACTCTGACCAGCCGTAACCGGCTACTTCGCTGATCCTGCGGCGATGTTGCCGGCGGCAATTTCCATCCATGTCCAGAGATAGGCGGCAAGACCGCGATCGACATGGATGCGCAGCTTGGCGTCATGGCGATAGACGACGGCGCTGATGTCGGCGAAGGACAGCGCTGCACTGGCGCTCGCTTGGCTGGGATCGAGCGTCGTTCCACGCGCGATGAAAGCGTCGAGCGCCGTGCCCTCGGCCTCGAACATTTGCAACCCGGCGCTGATCGCCGTCACCGCGAACCCGTCTGTGTGCCAGCCCGAGGCGATGGCAAGCGGGCTGTTCGAGACGATCAGCAGCCGGTCGCGCGCCAGTCGCGCCGCATAGCGGTCACCTTGTGCGGTGCCAAAGGCTCCGACTCCGTTCCCGTCGGCGCTCGAAGCCCGCGCCCACGCGTCGAGGTCGCCGCTGACCAGCAACTGGTTGAGGCCGCAGACCGCGCGCACCACAAGGCCGGGCACCTTGATCACCGCCGATTGCCAGTCCGGTGCAACGGACCATTT
The DNA here is from genome assembly GCF_003998555.1 of Mesorhizobium sp. M7A.F.Ca.CA.002.09.1.1. Taxonomy (NCBI): domain Bacteria; kingdom Pseudomonadati; phylum Pseudomonadota; class Alphaproteobacteria; order Hyphomicrobiales; family Phyllobacteriaceae; genus Mesorhizobium; species Mesorhizobium sp. M7A.F.Ca.CA.002.09.1.1. The sequence continues at coordinate 804 of NZ_RZRR01001131.1, forward strand.
TTCCGCGAGATCACGCATGCAGCCGGTCTCCTGCCGGGTCGAAGGCGCAAGGGGCGGTAATTGTCGCCTTGCTGATCTTGCCGAGATACTGGATGTCAATCGTCTCGCCGTGCCGCGTCGCGCCGCGCTCTATCAGCCCAAGCGCAACCGGGCGGCCAAGCGTCGGGCTCTGGTAGCTCGAGGTGACAAAGCCCTGGCTGCGCAATCTGCCGTCGATCCGTTTGATGCCATGCGCGCCGGTCGGCAGCGGTGCTTCGCCTTGCGGCACTGCCAGCCCGACAAGCTGCATGCGATTGTCACGCGACGCCTCCTCGGTGAACAATGAGCGGCGGCCGACGAACTCGGTCTTGCGTTTGGCCCGCGGACCGTGGACGCCGAGATCATGCGGCAATGTGGTGCCGTCGGTGTCCTTGCCGATGACGATAAAACCCTTTTCGGCACGCAGGATCATCAGCGCCTCCAGGCCGATGACGATGGCGTCGAGCGCCTGGCCGGCCTCGCGCAGATGCGCCCATAGCGGCTCGGCGTGGTCGGCCCGGATCGAAATCTCGTAGCTCCTGTCGCCGGTGAAACTGACGCGGGCGATGCGGACTTCGTCGCCGGCATAAGTGCCATGACCGATCGCCATATGCGGCAGGTCGGCATCGTCGAGCGAGAGGCCAAGATGCAGCTTTTCCAGCAG
>NZ_RZRR01001132.1:0-1484 GCF_003998555.1 Mesorhizobium sp. M7A.F.Ca.CA.002.09.1.1
CTCTTCGCCTATCCGCCCACGCTGTCGTCCGACAGCAACGGTGCCTACACGGTCATCGACTACCGCGAGATGCGCGACATCAACCAGCGTGACCAGGTGCCCGAGCGGCGGGGGAACGCCCAATATACCGACGCCAGCGTGCGCAAGGTGCAGCAGGATCTGTTGCTGAAAACCGACGCCGGCGATATCAGGCATTTCGCCGTCGGCAAGACCGAGGGCGCCGGCATCATCGTGCTTTACCTGCACGGGCAGGGCGGCAGCCGCAAGCAAGGCGTCGACGACTTCACCTTCGGCGGCAATTTCAACCGGCTCAAGAACCTGATGGCCAGCAATGGCGGCCTCTACCTTAGCCCGGATTTTACCGATTTCGGCGACAAGGGAGCAGCGCAGGTGGCAGCGCTGATCGGTCACTATGCCGACCGGTCGCCAGGCGCGAAGATCTTCGTTGCCTGCGGATCGATGGGTGGTGCGCTGTGCTGGAAGCTTGCCGCGCGCAAGGACATGGGCGGCCGCATCAACGGCCTGCTGCTGCTCGGCTCGCTATGGGATGAGAGCTTTTTCACCAGCCCAGCATTCAAGCGCCGTGTGCCGGTCTTTTTCGGCCAGGGCAGTCACGACGTGGTCTTCCCAGTGGCAAATCAGGAGGCATTCTTTCGCTCGATCCTGGCCAAATCGAAGACTTACCCGACCCGTTTCGTTCGTTTCGAGACCGGCACCCATGGCACCCCGATCCGCATGACCGACTGGCGCGGCACGCTCAACTGGATGCTGTCGAAGTCGCCCTGACAGGCTGCCTGCAAGCCCGTGTGACGCTCAAGGCGCAGTGTTGTAGTCGACGACAGTCTCGGGATTTTGCTCGCCGTCATATGATGCATCGACGTCGTACTGGACCAGCGAGAAATTGCCGTTGCGGAACAGATACGTGCCGGCGTCGGAAGCATCGCCGACCCCGCGCCACTTGTTGAACGTGGTGATCGTCTGGGTGGCCTCGTCATAGTCGGAATTGACCGCCCAGCCGGACGTCTGGAAACCGACGATGCTCATGCCCAGCAATTTGCCGTTGCTGTCATTGTTCTCGTAGCGGATGTCCATCTTGGGTTCGGCGAATTGCAATTGCTGCACGGCCGATGTCTCGTCGGTCATATAATAGACCGAGCTTTCATTGTAGGCGGCGGCCGAGCAGGAAAAATGGAACAGCCGCGTCTCCTTGTCGGGGTCGCCGGGCTGCGCATCCTTGTCCTTGTATTTGATTGAAAAGACCGTCGGCTCGTCGGCCAGGAACTGTTTGTCGCACTGGCCGCCATAGGTTGCCAGAAACGCCTTCTTTGCCTGCTCCAGCGCAGTGTCCTTCTTCGGTGGCGGCGGCCCATCGCCGCAGCTTGGCGGCAGCGCCTCCTCGAAATCGGCGGCGGAGGGTTTCAGTGCCCCCTTCTCGATGTGGATCGGATCGAAGGGTGGCTCCGCCTGGATCTGGGCATTCACCT
>NZ_RZRR01001133.1:0-1483 GCF_003998555.1 Mesorhizobium sp. M7A.F.Ca.CA.002.09.1.1
GGGCCGGAGCGGCAGGCGACCTACAGCCCGTTCCTGCCGATCTCGCCGAAGAGCGGCCGCGTGCTTTACGTGCCCATGAAGCATGTCGACGCCAAAGCCGGCACCATCACCTTCGACGACGAGGGCACCGAGACCACGCTTTCGATCACCGGCGGCCGCGTGAAGCTGCAGTGGAAGCCGGATTTCGGCATGCGCTGGGCAGCGCTTGGCGTCGATTTCGAAATGTTCGGCAAGGACCACCAGACCAATGCGGTGGTCTACGACCGTATCTGCAACATTCTGGGCGGACGGGCGCCGGAGCATTTCGTCTACGAACTGTTCCTCGACGAGAACGGCCAGAAGATCTCGAAGTCGAAGGGCAACGGGCTGACCATCGACGAGTGGCTGACCTATGCGCCGACCGAAAGCCTCGGGCTCTACATGTACCAACGGCCGCGGCAGGCCAAGAAGCTGTATTTCGACGTTATCCCGCGGGCCGTGGATGAATACTACACGTTCCTCGCCGCCTATCCCCGCCAGGACTGGAAGGAGCGGCTGGGCAACCCGGTCTGGCATATGCATGACGGCAACCCGCCAGCGATCGACATGCCGGTGCCGTTCTCTCTGCTGCTCAATCTGGTCAGCGCTTCCAACGCGCAGAACAAGGATGTGCTGTGGGGGTTCATTTCACGTCATACGCAAGGCGTGACGCCGGCGACGCATCCAGAGCTCGACCGGCTGGTCGGCCATGCGATCCGCTATTTCGACGATTTCGTGAAGCCGACGAAAACCTTCCGGCCCGCCGACGAGGTCGAGCGCGAAGCGCTGGCAGCCCTCGACGAAGCACTTGGCGCGCTGCCGGCGGACGCCAGCGGCGAAGCGATCCAGAACGCCTCGCTCAACGTCGCACGCAGGATCGAGCGCTATCAGGATCATTCCAAGCAGAGCCCGGAAGGCGGCCCCGGCGTATCGGGCGCCTTCTTCCAGATGATCTACCAGGTGCTGATCGGCCAGGAGCGCGGCCCGCGCTTCGGCTCGTTCGCAGCACTCTACGGCGTTGCCGAGACGCGTGCGCTCATTGAGCGGGCGCTGGCTGGTCAGCTGGCTTGAGCACGCCGTCGACCTCTTCCAGGATCGAACCCGGCGCCTGAGGTGCCGGGCCTGGCGCGGCCGGCATCGCCGGCATGCCCGACAGATCGGGCGCCGATCCGAAAATGCCCTTCTTGCCCATGCGCGCCTTGTCGCCGGCCTCGACATAGGGGCCGCCCTTGGCGGCGCGCGCCCAGCCATTTTCGACCAGCCACTGACCTACATCCTGCTTGCCGATCCGGCACTCGGCTGCGATCAGGTCGCGGCCGCCCTGCGGCGGCACCGTGCAGACCACCGCGCGGCCGCGCAGGAAGGCGCGGAACGCTGTCCTCGCCCGGACGCCGCACGGCCAGGACTTGCCGTCCTCGCTGCAAATCTCGTCCTGCCTGACGATGTCGATGCCGGAAACCGCGAC
>NZ_RZRR01001134.1:0-1481 GCF_003998555.1 Mesorhizobium sp. M7A.F.Ca.CA.002.09.1.1
GCAAAATTGACGTTGGACAGAGCCTTCACGCCTGGAAAGTTCTTGCTGATGCCTCGCATATCCAAGGCGCAATCGGCGGCGACGGTCATATCTGGCTAGGTTCCTCCTGGCGGCCGGCCGGTGCGCTACATCGGCCTTCGATATGTTAGTATAATAGCGCTGCAAACGCAGTTCGGGCTTCTTCGAACAAGCTTGAATGGCCTGCGCTGTTGAAGATCCAAGCCTCAGTCCCGGACTGAATTTTCCATCGTTCATCCTCACTATTGCACTAATATAACAGTTCTGGCAAGCTGGATTCCGGCGGGTCGTCATGACGTCGTGCGTCACCGACCCCCACGCTTGTATTGGATGCGTTCCAATTGACATTCTAGTATTATCTGGCCATTTCTGGTGAACGAAGACACGGATTTGCAATGGACCTGGATCCTTCGACGCTCAATCGGGCTCTTCCGCTCCGCGATCAGATCTACCACAAGATCCGCAACCTGATCGTCGTCGGGCAGTTGAAGCCGGGAGAGGTCATCAACGAGGTCGCCATCGCGGAGGCCCTGGGGGTGTCTCGCACCCCCGTTCGCGAAGCGGTCAAGCGCATCAGCGACGAGGGCCTGGTCAAGATCCTGGCGCAGACCGGCACCTATGTTGCTCCGATCAGCCGGGCCGACCTGGAAGAAGCCTATGTCATCCGGCGGGCACTGGAGATGGAAAGCGCCCGACGCGCGGCCGCCAAGTTCACAGCGGCAGCCAGCGAATTGCTGGAAGACAACATGGCGGCGCACCGGCTTGCCATATCCCGCGGCAGATATGCCACCGCGATACAACTCGACGATGTCTTCCACCGCACCATAGCCGAGATCTGCGGCCTGCCGATGATCTGGAGAGCCGTCGACATCTCGAAGGCACAGATGGATCGCGGGCGCTATCTCGCTATCCCAAGACCGGGTTATGGCGAACAGACGATCGAGCAGCACGAGGCCATTTTCGACGCGCTGAAGCGCCACGACGCCGAGGGTGCGGCACGGGCCATGGAACATCATCTCGAGACGTCGTTCCGCAACACGCTCGAAGTCGCCGCCGACCTTCTCGGCTGAAGCCCCGCGAGCAACCAGCATGCAAAGAATGGGACTTTGTATCGGCGTGAAAGCCGAGGCGATCGCGGACTACAAGCGCGTCCACGCCGCCGTCTGGCCCGAAGTGCTCGACGTCATCAGCCGCGCCAACATCCGCAACTATTCGATCTTCCTGCGCGAACCGGAGAACCTTCTGTTCGCCTGCTGGGAGTATCACGGCAGCGACTTCGCCAGGGATGCAGCGCGGATGAGCGAGTCGCCGGCCATGCGCAAATGGTGGGAACTGTGCGACCCCATGCAGACGCCGCTGCCGACGCGCGCCGACGGCGAATGGTGGGCGGCCATGGGAGAGGTCTTCCATCTCGATTGACCGGAACGTTATCGGGCAGTCGCTTCCCGGATATGCCCCAACGA
>NZ_RZRR01001135.1:0-1480 GCF_003998555.1 Mesorhizobium sp. M7A.F.Ca.CA.002.09.1.1
GGCTCGCCCCTCCCCTTGTGGCCCTCCGGAGGGAGAGGAAGGGAGCCAGGCTCGGCGAACTCGCGCCTTTCATCACCCTCCGGAGGGCCCTGATGGGAGTCCGAAGGACGGGCGAGATCGGCGGCTCGCCCCGGTAGGTCGGCTGAGGGACGGGGTGGGTAGCGCCCTACGAGACCCCCACCCCGCTTCGCAAAATCCGCTTCGCGGCATTTGCTGCGCGACCCTCCCCACAAGGGGGAGGGTGAAGCGCGCTGGAAGAAAGCCGAACCAACATTCGTTCACTCCCCATGCAAACATCGATCACCAACAGCGCCACCCGCTATGGCTGGGGCGCGATCCTTCTCCACTGGCTGATTGCGCTCATTTTCATCGGCCAGTTCGGGCTCGGCTTCGTCATGGTGCGGTTGACCAGCCAGCGCACCGCCTTCGAGCTGATCCAACTGCACAAATCTTTCGGCTTCCTGCTGCTCGGGCTTGTGTTGCTGCGCATCGCCTGGCGCCTTGGCAATGCAACGCCGGCGCTGCCGCGCTCGGTCGGAACCCTGGAGCGTCGGGCAGCACCGTTGGCCCATCTTGCGCTCTACGCGTTTCAGCTTGCCTTGCCCTTGTCCGGCTGGGCGCTGGTGTCGGTCTCGATGCTGGAGATCCCCAGCCTGCCGTTCAACCTGTTCGTCATGCCCAACCTGCCGTTGGCCGAATCGGATGGTGCCGAGAGCTTCTGGGCGGCGGCACATTGGTATCTCGCCTATGCCGGCATGACGCTTGTGACTCTCCACGTCGCGGCGGCGCTGCGGCATCATTTCCAGCTCAGGGATGGCGTGCTCACACGCATGGTCACGCCTTCGTCAGATTCGGAATAGAGCGAGCGGTTCATTCGTTCATGGAGTGAGGGCGCGCAAGAAATGCGCTGCCTCCAACAAGGAACATCCCCATGTACACGCGCATCCTCGGATTTGCGGCGGTCGCCGCTTGCCTTGCCATGCCTGTTTCTGCGGCCGTCGCGCTGGGTGACGCCGCCGGCAGCTATTCGATCAGCCCGGCCAGCTCCAGCATCCGCTTCTCCATCGGCAAGGTCGGCGGCGGCGGCCTCAATGGCACCTTCGCCCGCTTCAAGGGCTCGATCCGCATCGACAACAGCGATGTCGGGCGCTCAGCTGTCAATTTCACCATTTTTCCCGAAAGCGTCGGCACCGGCCAGGGCCGTATCGATGCCTTCCTGCGCTCCGACGCGGTGTTTGATGCCGCCAACAGCCCGGAAATCCAGTTCCGCTCTACCAGCGTGACCCGAACCAGCGACACCACGGCTCTCGTCAGCGGCCGGCTGACGGCGCGCGGCAAGACGTTCCCGGAAAAATTCACGGCCGAGCTCGGCGGTCTCAAGGCCGGCATGATCAAATTCCATGTCACCGGCAAGGTGCTGAGGTCGCGCTACGGCATGGATGTCGGCACGCCGATCTATTCCAACATCGTCGACTTCGAC
>NZ_RZRR01001136.1:0-1479 GCF_003998555.1 Mesorhizobium sp. M7A.F.Ca.CA.002.09.1.1
TCTCATGTCCTCCGGCGACTGGGCGGCACGCGACGAAATCGGCCGCGCCTATCTCGACGCTACATCGCACGCCTATGGCGGCGCCGGGGGCGAAGGCATCTCCGCGCCCGGCGCCTTCGAGGGCCGCATCGCCGAAGCCGATCTTCTCGTCCACACCGGCGACGACCCCGGCCGCGACATCCTCGAGGGCTCCGCCGATGTGGCCTTCATCGGCGGCTTTTCCGCAGCACTTGCGGCGCTCGGCAGGAATGCCGACGTCATCGTGCTCGACACCACGGACCCGCAAAAGCCGAAGCCACGCTCGATCAGTGAGGCCGTAGCGCGCGTCGTGCGTGCCCGCGCCGTCAATGCCCGTTTCATCGCTGGCCAGATGCGGCACGGCCCGCGCGGTGCCTCCGAATTCGCCGAAACCGTCGACCGGCTGGTCGGCTTCGCCGAAACCACGCACGCCATTCCGGGAACGCTGATCGAGGCGGTGCATGACGCCTATGTCGGCGATCCCATGGTCCGCGCCTTCATCCTGCGCGAAAACCCCGCCGCCGCAAAAATCATCGCCGAGCGTTTCCTGTCGGCGCGCCGGCGCGGCCTCTGGCATCCCCTGCGCAATTCCATCGACGACGATTTGACGGCCCTGATTGCCGAGGCAGAAGCACTTGGGGTGGCGGCATGAGCGCCTTCTCGCGCCGCGGCGCCTGTCCGGCTTTGTCGGCACCGATGCAAACCGGCGACGGCCTGCTGGTGCGGCTCAACCCGGTTGCTGGGGGAATGTCGCCAGAGTCGTTGATCGGACTAGCCGAATCCGCTTTGCGGCACGGCAATGGCATCATGGAAGTCACCGCGCGCGGCAGTTTGCAGATACGCGGCCTGACGGCGCAAAGTGCTGCGCTGCTGGCGGCGGAGGTCGATGCGCTTGATATCGCGGTTCGCACCGGCGTGCCGGTCGAGACCGGGCCGCTGGCAGGCATTGATCCGCAAGAGATTGCCGATCCCCGGCCGCTGGCTGAACGTATCAGGGCTGCGATCGAAGAAGCTGGGCTCGTACAGCGCCTAAGACCGAAGGTGTCGGTCGTTGTGGACGGCTGCGGGCAACTCGCCATGGATGCGGTCACGGCCGACGTGCGGCTTGCTGCAACGCGCACCGATGCGGGAGTTCGGTGGCGCGTGTCTGTCGCGGGTGACGGGAGGAATGCGAGGCCGCTGGCGTTTGCCGATCAAGGTGCGGCGCGCGATATTGCCGTTGCAGCTCTAAGGATGGTTGCAGAGAAAGGCCGCGAGGCCCACGCAAGGGATTTATCGGAGAGGCAATTAGTGTCTTTGGCGGGTTGGCTGTGCTCGACGAGTTTGCGCGAGGCGCCCCCCTCTGTCCTGCCGGACATCTCCCCCTCAGGCGGGGAGATTGGCAGCTTCGACGCCGGCTTTTCCTTAACAGCACCGGAGATTGGCGAAACCATCGGTGACGGCGTAATCTCCCCCCTAGAG
>NZ_RZRR01001137.1:0-1478 GCF_003998555.1 Mesorhizobium sp. M7A.F.Ca.CA.002.09.1.1
ATATTGAGGCGCAGACCCCAAGGACGGCTGGAGGAAACATCGGGATGGCGCAAATCACCAGCGCAGACGAGCGCCGGCGTTCGCTCAAGCCGCTCAGGCGCCTGTTCCCCTACATCACGCACTACCGCACGCTGGTCGTCGGCGCCATTATCTCGCTGGTTATCGCGGCGGCAACCACGTTGGCGCTGCCGCTGGCGGTGCGTCGCATGATCGATCATGGCTTCTCGTCGTCCAGCACGACCTTCATTGCCGAATATTTCGCAGCGCTGGTGGCTATGGCCGCCCTGCTGGCGGCAGCATCGGCCGGCCGCTACTATTTCGTCATCACGCTGGGCGAGCGCGTCGTCGCCGATATCAGGCGCGATGTGTTTGCCCATGTGACGACGCTGTCGCCTGCCTTCTTCGACACCGCCCAGTCGGGCGAGATCGTGTCGCGGCTTGCCGCCGACACGACGCAGGTCAAGTCGGCGGTCGGAGCGACGGCCTCGGTGGCGCTGCGCAATGTCATCCTCGGCCTTGGCGCGGTGGGGATGATGGTCATCACCAGCCCGAAACTGTCCGGCCTGGTCATCGCGGCAATACCCGTGATCGTGCTGCCGCTGGTCGCCTTCGGCCGTTCGGTGCGGCGCAAATCACGTCAGGCGCAGGATACGCTGGCCGATGCCACCGCCTATGCCAGCGAGCAGATCGGCGCGGTGCGCACGCTGCAGGCCTTCACCAATGAGAAGCTGGTCACCGGGCATTTCTCGGCTGCGGTGGAAGCTGCTTTCGAGGCGGCACGCTCCTCGATCTTCGCGCGCTCCTTCTTAACCTTCTTCGCCATTTTCACCATCTTCTCGTCCGTCGTGGCGGTGCTGTGGTTCGGCTCGCGCGACGTGCTCGAAGGCTCGATATCGCCAGGCACGCTCGGCCAGTTCCTGCTCTATTCGGTGTTCGCCGCCGGCGCGCTGGGCGCGCTGTCGGAAGTGTGGGGCGAACTTGCGCAAGCGGCGGGTGCTGCCGAACGGCTGACCGAGATCCTGGCCGAGAAGCCGGCGATCCAGGCTCCCGCCGATCCGAAGCCGCTGCCGGCCGTCGCCAAGGGCGCGATCGTCTTCGACAATATCTCCTTCTCCTACCCGGCAAGGCCCGACCGCGCCGCCGTGCACGGCTTAAGCTTTCAGGTCATGCCGGGCGAGACGGTGGCGATCGTCGGGCCGTCAGGGGCCGGCAAGAGCACGGTGTTTTCGCTGATCCTGCGTTTTTACGATCCCGAAACAGGCAAGATCCTGATCGACGGCGTCGATGTGCGCGAGGCCGATCCCGTTTCGGTCCGCCAGCGCATCGCCATCGTGCCGCAGGACGTCACCATTTTCGCGGCAAGCGCGCGTGACAATATCGGTTTCGGCCGGCCGGGAGCCAGCAAGACCGAAATCGAGACGGCGGCGAAGGATGCACTTGCCGATGAATTCATCCTCAAGCTGGAAAAAGGCTATGAC
>NZ_RZRR01001138.1:0-1474 GCF_003998555.1 Mesorhizobium sp. M7A.F.Ca.CA.002.09.1.1
CCTATGAGCCGCGCTGGTTCATGGCGCCGCAGCACCAGAATCCTGGGAAGCCGTGCAAGGCATGACGCTGTGCAACGCCGCCCATGCCGCCGGCTGTCACTGGGGCACCTTCCAGCTCACCGACGAGCTGATCGACGAGCCGGCGCGCAAATTGACCGAGGCGCTTGACGATCAAGGCATCGGTTCGACGGAACCCCAGCGCTGCAACCGCGTTTTCATGTGGTTGAAATATCTGCCGGTTTGCGAGGCATTGTCATGCTCAAATGGATTATCATTCTCCTGATCGTCGCCGCGGCGGCGAGCTTGCTCGGCATGCCGGCACTGGCAGGTGCCGCGGCCACCGGTGCGCGTATCCTTATCGGCATCGTTCTGATCATCTTCCTGCTGGTGGTGCTGGGCATTTTCGCCGTCACGTAAGTCCGGCGCTTTCGCCGAGACCAAGCGGCTGCGCACTGGTAATTCCTGCCCGTTTCCGCCATATAGCGCCAAACGGACACGGAATTTTTCGGAGCAATGGCCAGCACTGCCCCTTTCGCCAAGATGAACGGCATCGGCAACGAGATCATCGTTGCCGATATGCGTGGCCGTGCCGATCGGGTGACGGCGGCGGCGGCGGTTGCGCTGAACGCCGATGCCGCGACCAGCTTCGACCAGATCATGGCGATCCATGACGCCAGGACGTCTGGCACCGCCTTTTTCATCGACATCCTGAATTCCGATGGAACCGGTGCGCAGGCCTGCGGCAATGGCATGCGCTGCGTCGTCCAGGCGCTCGCCGCCGAGACCGGCCAGAAGATCTTCACCTTCGAGACCGTGGCGGGCATCCTCAATGCGCGCGAACACGCCGACGGTTCGATCTCGGTCGACATGGGCACGCCGCGCTTCGGCTGGCAGGATATCCCGCTGGCCGAGGAATTCCGCGACACCCGCATGATCGAGCTGCAGATCGGCCCGATCGACGCCCCCGTGCTGCATTCACCCTCGGTCGTTTCGATGGGCAACCCGCACGCGATCTTCTGGGTCGACAACGACGTCTGGTCCTACGAGCTCGACCGCTTCGGTCCGCTGCTCGAGAACCACCCGATGTTCCCCGAGCGCGCCAACATAACCATCGCTCAGGTTACTTCGCCCGAAACCATGATCATCCGCACCTGGGAACGCGGCGCCGGCCTGACCAAGGCCTGCGGCTCGGCCTCCTGCGCGGCCGTGGTGGCCGCGGCCCGCACCAACCGGACCGGCCGCAGCGTCAGTCTGTTGACGCCAGGCGGCGGCACGCTGCATGTCGAATGGCGCGACGATGACCACGTGGTCCTGACCGGCGCCGCCGAATGGGAATTTTCCGGCAACTTCGACCCGTCGATCGGGACATGGGCCCGCGACACTGAAAGCGCGGCCTGATGTCCGCTCTGCCCAAGAGCCCGGTGTCCCCGGGGATCGATGTCGTCACCTTCGGCTGCCGGCTCAACACCTATGA
>NZ_RZRR01001139.1:0-1474 GCF_003998555.1 Mesorhizobium sp. M7A.F.Ca.CA.002.09.1.1
GTCTATGCCCGCGCGGCAACGCTTCCCGGCATCAGGATCACCGGCATCGACACCCATATCGGCAGCCAGATCACGGAGCTGCAGCCCTTCGACGACGCCTTCGCCCTGCTTGTCGATCTGGTCGGCGCGCTGCGGGCGGACGGCCATGCCATCGAGCATATCGACCTCGGCGGCGGCCTCGGCATCCCCTATCGCGTCGACAACAACCCGCCGCCGCTGCCCGATGCCTATGCCCAGATCGTCAGGAAGCATGTCACCAAGCTCGGGCTGAAGGTGATGTTCGAGCCGGGCCGGCTGATCGTAGGCAATGCCGGTATCCTCGTCTCGGAAGTGATCTTCGTAAAAGAAGGCGACGCCAAGAACTTCCTCGTCGTCGACGCCGCCATGAACGATCTCATCCGGCCGACGCTCTACGATGCCTTCCACGATATCCGTCCGGTCGTGCAGCCGCCGGCGGACACGCCGCGCATGATGGTCGACGTCGTCGGCCCGGTCTGCGAGACCGGCGATTATATCGGCCTGGACCGCGATCTGCCCAGGCTGAAGGCCGGCGACCTGATTGCCGTCTCCACCGCGGGCGCCTATGGCGCGGTGCAGGCCGGCACCTACAACACCCGTCTGCTGGTTCCGGAGGTGCTGGTCGACGGCGACCGGTTCCACGTCGTGCGCCCACGCCTGACCTATGACGACCTGATCGGACTGGATTCGATGCCCGACTGGCTTGCATAGAAGCGCCGGAAACACACCGACCCGTCACAGGGAGCAATCATGACGAACGGCATCACCGTCACACGCGAGCGCATTGCCGCGATGGAACCGCGCATCCGCCCCTATATCAGGCACACGCCGGTGCTGCGCGTCGACATGGCCGACTTCGATCGGCCGCCGTTGGCCGTCGACCTGAAGCTCGAATGCCTGCAGCATTCCGGCTCGTTCAAGGCGCGCGGCGCCTTCACCAACCTGCTGGAGCGTGCGGTCCCAAAGGCCGGTGTCGTCGCAGCATCGGGCGGCAACCATGGCGCGGCCGTCGCCTATGCCGCCATGCGGCTTGGCCACAAGGCGACCATCTTCGTTCCCGAAGTGAGCCCGGCGGCCAAGCTGGAACGGATCCGCTCCTATGGCGCCGAGCTGATCGTCGGCGGCGCCCGCTATGCCGAAGCGCTGGCCGCCAGCGAACGGTTCGCCGAGGAGACCGGCGCTTTGCAGATTCATGCCTTCAACCAGGAGGAAACGCTCGTCGGCCAGGGCACGCTTGGGCTCGAAATCGAGGCCGATTTGCCTCGGATCGACACGCTGCTGGTCGCTGTCGGCGGCGGCGGTCTGATCGGCGGCATCGCTGCCTGGTTCGCCGGCCGCAGCCGTATCATCGCCGTCGAGCCGGAAGGAGCGCCGACGCTGCATCGCGCCTTCGAGGCCGGACACCCCGTCGATGCGCCGGCCGAGGGCATCGCCGCCGATTCGCTGGCGCCAAAGC
>NZ_RZRR01001140.1:0-1470 GCF_003998555.1 Mesorhizobium sp. M7A.F.Ca.CA.002.09.1.1
AGTTACAGGAGACTGTTCAACCAGCGCGCGCTGGTTGAACAGTCTCCTGTAACTTGTCGTCAGCATCATCTCGATGGCGCGGCGTGCGATTTCATGGCGGAAGGCATAGCCATCGCCCAGATCGTCGAGCAGCCCATTCGACACACATTCCGCCAGCTGTCCGGCGCTGGCGACGCCGCACAGGCCCTGCAGAGCCCAAGCATCGGCCCGCCTGGGAAACACCGACACCGCGTCCAGCATCGAGCGGGCACCGGCGGACAGCCGTTCGGCCCGCGCCACAACGGCGTCCCGCACGCTGGCCGGTGGCGTCATCTCATTGTCGGCACACAGGAGCTCGGTGACGAAGAAGGCATTGCCGGCGGTGACCCGGTAGATGGCGTCGCCATCTCGGCCGGCAGCGCTGGCGAGCGACAGGACGGCCGCCTCGCTCAACAGCGGCACGTCGATACGGGCAACGTTGCCCGACGGAATTTCACCCAGCGCCCGGCGCACACGCGCCTGTCCTTCGCTGCGGTCGGTGCGCGCCGTCAACAGGACCAGGATGTGGGTGTTGGCGATGCGCCGGCCAAGAAAGCGGACGAAATCGAGCGTCGCGTCGTCCGCCCAATGCAGATCCTCGATTACCAGAAGCGTCGGCTGGGTCCTTGTCTCGAACACGTCGAGGGCACCGGAGAACAGTGGCAGCCGCTGACCCTGCCTGGCGTCGATCGCCTGCGGCATCGCCCATTGCGCCTCGCGGGCGAGGTCATAGAGCGGTCCGAGCGGATCGGGGATCGACAGGTCCTCGCAGGCGCTGCGCAAGATGCGCGTAGCCTTGGCCGCGCCGGCGACGAAGGCCTCGACCAGTGCGGTCTTGCCGGCGCCGGCCTCGCCCGACAACGCCACCACGCTGCCGCGACCACGCGCGGCTTCGGCGAGAAGTCCGTCCAGCTGCTCCAGCTGTGTCTGCCGTTCCAGAAGCATGATCATCCGCTTTTCGTGATCCGGGTCGCCGCCGCACCCCGCTTTCGTCAGGCAGGATAGCGCGGCCCGGTATCGGCTTTGTGGCTCCAGCAGTGAACGCCGTTAACATGGGGAATCGTCCCACGAAACATAGGGAAAGGTTCCGATGCGCGCCCCTGGCGAGCGTGATCAATGTCCTCCGCGCTCAAAACCGGGCGTGAAACAGTAAAAAGGAACCTGATATGCCTCGCTATGTGGTTGAACGTACATTTCCCAACGGCCTCAGCGTGCCGGTGAACGAGGCCGGCGCCGATGCGCTGGGCGGCGTCATCATGCGCAACGCGGAGAAAGGCGTGACTTGGGTGCAGTCCTTCGTCTCGCCCGACAAGAAGCAGAGCTTCTGCATCTATGACGCGCCTTCGCCGGAAGCGATCCGCAGCACGGCCCAGAAAAACGCGCTGCCTGTCGACAAGATCACGGAGGTGCGGGTTCTTGACCCTTACTTTTACCGTTGACCCGATCGATGAG
>NZ_RZRR01000113.1:0-9329 GCF_003998555.1 Mesorhizobium sp. M7A.F.Ca.CA.002.09.1.1
AGGCCGGCTAGCGCTGCCGGTTCAAGATTGATGTCTCGGAACTCGATCCGCCCAGCCTTGACCGCTTCGATCAGCCGCCGCTTCTGCCTGCTGATCCCGGCATCGCAGACCGGGCAGCGCGTATTGTACCAGACGGTCAGCATAGTTCCGGCATTTGGTTGGTAGCGCAAACTTGAAGGACCACGAACGATCGGGCGCCGTCAAGACGTCGCTCGGTCGCTCGCGCGAAGGAGAATGTATCGGGCCAGCCGGTCCGGCCCTTCCGCTACAGGCTCTATCCGAGCGAGGTGACGATCTCGCGGTAGGCCAATTCGGGAAAGGCCTTCAGCGTCCGCGTCCTGACATTGCCGGCTGCCGCCAGCATCAGCGAGAAGCGCGCCAGCACCGCGTCGTCGGGCGCTTCGACCATCGCCACCATGTCGTATTCGCCCATGGTCAGGTAGAACGCCTTGAACGATCCGCCCATGTCTCCCAGCTGCTTTCTGGCGGCGTCGAGCCGCTTCGGTGACTCGCGCACGTTTCTGGCACCCTGCTCCGTCCAGTTCATCAGCACGATGTAGCTTGTCATGGCACACCTCCCTCCGGGGCCACGGAGCACGGCGGCTTCGCCGGGGCGGGCATCCGGGTTATCGCCCAGAAATGCATCCGACAGCGAAATTATCCTCCCGAAGGGCCCGGCCCGCAAGAGTGCGCCCCACAAACAAAAAAGGGCGCCATCGGCGCCCTTGAACTCTTTGCATCGGTAAGTCTCAGCTATCCAGGAAACTGCGCAGCTTGCGCGACCTGCTCGGGTGCTTGAGCTTGCGCAGCGCCTTGGCTTCGATCTGGCGGATACGCTCGCGGGTAACCGAGAACTGCTGGCCGACTTCTTCCAGCGTGTGGTCGGTGTTCATGCCGATACCGAAGCGCATTCTGAGCACGCGCTCCTCGCGCGGCGTCAGCGAGGCCAGCACGCGCGTGGTGGTCTCGCGCAGATTGGCCTGGATCGCCGCGTCGATCGGCAGGATCGCCATCTTGTCCTCGATGAAATCGCCCAGATGCGAATCCTCCTCGTCGCCGACCGGCGTTTCGAGCGAGATCGGCTCCTTGGCGATCTTCAAGACCTTGCGTACCTTTTCGAGCGGCATGGCAAGCTTTTCGGCCAGTTCTTCCGGCGTCGGCTCGCGGCCGATCTCGTGCAGCATCTGGCGCGAGGTGCGCACGATCTTGTTGATCGTTTCGATCATGTGCACCGGAATGCGGATGGTGCGCGCCTGATCGGCGATCGAACGCGTGATCGCCTGCCGGATCCACCATGTCGCGTAGGTCGAGAACTTGTAACCACGGCGGTATTCGAATTTGTCGACCGCCTTCATCAGGCCGATATTGCCTTCCTGGATCAGGTCGAGGAACTGCAGGCCGCGATTGGTGTATTTCTTGGCGATTGAGATGACGAGGCGCAGATTGGCCTCGACCATTTCCTTCTTGGCGATCGCCGCTTCGCGCTCGCCCTTCTGCACCTGGTTGACGATCTTGCGGAATTCCAGGATCGAGATCGCCGTTTCGGTGGCGAGGTTCTGGATCTCGGCGCGCAGGTCCTTGATCGCATCCTTCTCGTTCTTGGTGAATTCCTTCCAGCCGCGCGAGGTCAGGTTGCCGATCGAGCGCGTCCAGTTCGGGTCGAGCTCGGAACCCTGATATTCCTTCAGGAACTCTTCGCGACGCACGCCGTAGCTTTCGGCGAGCCTGAGCAGCTTGCCTTCGTTCTGCACCAGGCGCTTGTTGATGTCGTAGAGCTGCTCGACCAGCGCCTCGATGCGCGCCGTGTTGAGCGACAGCGACTTCACCGCCTTGATCAGCTGGTCCTTCAGCTCCTTCAGCCGGCGATCCTGGCTGGGCGACAGCGTGCCGGCCGCGGCCAGACGGTTCTCGACCTGCTGATCCTGCAGCTTGCGCAGCTTTTTGTAGGTGTCGGCGATAACGTCGAGCGTCTCCATCACCTGCGGGCGGAGTTCCGCTTCCATCGCGGCCAGCGACAGGCTTGCTTCGTCCTCGTCTTCGTCGTCGTCATCCGTCAGCCCACGCGTATCGGCGCCGACATTGGTGATGTCGTCTTCGTCGTCGCGCGAACGGCGCGGCTTGTCCTCGACCTTGGCTTCCTCGACGCGCTCGACCACCGGCGCCTGCTTGGCCTCGGGGCCGGCATAGGTGGCTTCGAGATCGATGATCTCACGCAGCAGGATCTTGGATTCGTTGAGTTCGTCGCGCCAGATGATGATGGCCTGGAAGGTCAGCGGGCTTTCGCACAGACCCGCGATCATCGTCTCGCGACCGGCCTCGATGCGTTTGGCGATGGCAATTTCGCCCTCGCGCGACAAAAGCTCCACCGAGCCCATCTCGCGCAGATACATGCGCACCGGATCGTCGGTGCGATCGGTCGGTTCTTTCTTGGTGGTGGTGGCGGCAACCGCGGTGCCGGTCTGCTCAGCCAGCTCGTTGGCGTCTTCCTCGGCATCGGCCGCGGTGTCGGCGGCCTCGGGCTCCTCGCCCTGCTCGTCGTCCTCGACCACGTTGATGCCCATGTCGGACAGCATCGCCATCGTGTCCTCGATCTGCTCGGAGGTCACTTCCTCTGAGGGCAGCACCGAATTCAGCTCGTCCATGGTGACATAGCCGCGCTTCTTGGCGGCCTTGATCATCTTCTTGACAGCATCATCGGAAAGGTCGAGCAGAGGGCCATCGGTGGCGCCTTCGCGTTCGGTTTCGACCTCTTCCTTTTCCTTTGTCGCCATAGTCTTTATCTTCTCCTAGCGGCCGAACTTCAAAGCCGCGTAAGCTGTCGGACCAGTCAAATCGGATGCGCTCGCTTATGAAACGCGCTTCACCGGGCCAGTAACTGCATCAACTCGTTTCGTTTGGTGTATGTCGTTGCCCCAAAACCGGGTTTCCCCTTTTTGGGCGACATCCATTAAGTCCAGATTAACCCTGATATCTGTGGCAGGCGGGCTGCCTGTCCAGTGACCAGTACCTCACATCGCTTATTTCCCGTCGACGCGGGTTCGGGTTAACGTTTCGAATCGTCCTGATTCCGCCAATCTGCCAGAAGGTCAAGCGCCTCTCGCATGATTCGCATGAAAAAAGCGAATCAATTACCCGACTTAGCCCGTTACGCGCCATTTCGACGCGCAACGACGCTTTCTCAATTCACTCGCTTCCAACTAAGCTCGCCCTGCCCTGCCCGAGGAGACGCCAAACCCTTCGATCAGCGCTTCCGTGGCTTGCACATCCTGGAATTGCGCCTGAATTTCGATCAGGTGCCGGTAGTTTTCGTCTGTGGGATCGGTGGCGAGCGCCGCTTCCGCCTGTTTCAGTTCCTTATGTAAGGTGCGCGCGCTGCGCTGCAAGTGCAGCGCCTGGCTGAAAGCATCGCGGGCATCTTCAAGGGCGGCGGTCTCCAGCGCCGGCCATTGCCGCATCCGCCGGATCAACCCGACGGCCCGCTCCCAGATCTCGGCGCAGCCGGCGCGTTCGATCGTCGCAATCACCGCCTGCCGGTCATTGGCCATGTCATGCGCCATTGCATCGAGGATTGCCGCATGCAGCCGCCTCAGATCGGAGTTGGCGAGATCGAGAAACTCGATATGGGCGAAATTCTCGTCGATCAGTGCCGGATGGTTGACCAATGCGACGATGATCGTCGCCTCGCGCACCGACATCCCCTCGCCGCCGCGTTTGACCAAAGCCGACTGGCCGAGACTTTCGGTGATCGCAATGCGGCCGCCACCGCTCTTGGCGAACTGCCCGCCGGGAGCGGCTGCCTTGCCCTGGCCCGGGCGCCCATCCTGGCGGCCGCTTTGCCTGGTGCCGCGCTGCGAGCCGAAGAAGCTCAACACGCGCTCGCGCATCTCCTGTTGATAATGGTAGCGGAGACTTTCATCGCGGATGCGGCTGGTCAGTTCGCGCAGCGTCTTCTCAAGCTCGGCCCGCCGCTCCGGCGTGTCGAAGACGCCGCCCGCCGTCTCACGCATCCATAAAAGATCGACCAGCGGCCGCGCCTCGGCCAGAACGCTACGAAACGCATCCGGTCCTTCGGCCTTGACCAGATCGTCGGGATCCTTGCCTTCCGGCAGCAGCGCGAAACGCGCCGAGCGGCCGGCCTGCACCGACGGCAGCGCCATGTCGGCGGCCCGCCACGCGGCCTTCAACCCGGCCTTGTCGCCGTCGAAGCACAACATCGGCTCCGGCGCCATGCGCCACAGCAGCTCGAGCTGGTTCTCGGTAAGCGCGGTGCCGAGCGGCGCCACGACATTCTCGAAGCCGGCCTGTGCCAGCGCGATGACATCCATATAGCCTTCGACGGCGATGACCGTGCCGCCCTTGGCCAAGGCCTTGCGGGCGCGGGCGAAATTATAAAGCACGTTGCCCTTGTGGAAGAGCTCGGTGTCGGGCGAGTTCATGTATTTGGCCAGCGCATCGGGCTGCAGCGCGCGGCCGCCAAAGGCGATGATCTTCCCCCTGGAATCCGGGATCGGAAACATGATGCGGTCGCGGAACCAGTCATAGGAAACCGGGATGTCGTCGCCGTGGCGCACCAGTCCGCAGGCCTCGATATCGGCTTTCGGCACGCCCCTGGCGGCGAGATGCTCCTTCAGCGCATTGCGGCTGTCGGGCGCAAAACCAAGCCGGAACGATTGCTGCGTCGCCGGCGTCAGGCCGCGGTCGCGCAGATAGGCACGCGCCTTGGCGCCTTCCGGTCCCTGCAGCCGTTCCTGGAAGAAGGCGGTCGCCATCTCCATGACGTCGGTCAGGCTGGCGCGTTCCTTTTCGCGCCGCTCCTCCTGCGCATCGCGGACCGGCATCGGCACCCCGGCCATGTCGGCGATCTTTTCCACAGCTTCGGGAAAGCTCATCCCGTCCAGTTCGGTGAGGAACTTGAAATGATCGCCCGAGACCGAACAGCCGAAACAATGGTAGCGGCCCTTCTTGTCCTCGCAGTGGAAGGAAGGGCTCTTCTCGCCATGGAACGGGCAGCAGGCCCAATAGTCGCCGCGCGGTGCGTTGGTCTTCTTGCGGTCCCACGCGACGCGCTGGCCGATCACCGATGAAATCGGCACGCGGTCGCGTATCTCGTCGAGGAAGGCGGGTGGAAAGCGCATCGGGGAACTCGTTTCCCGATTATATAATCACGCCCGCGAAATCCGACGACCCTTAATGCGGGCCATACCCGGTTTCCACAGGCAAAAAGAAAGGCGGCCGTAGCGGGCCGCCTCCCTTTTCAATGTCCGGCAAGGTGCCGATTAATGCGCGGCAAGCGCGCCGAAGATGACGCCGGAGAGGATGCCGACCAGCACATAGTCGTTGCCGACGCGGATCCATTCCTGGCCGCGGCCGGGGCGATGCAGGCCGTAGCGGCCATAGTCGCGGATCGGCTGATGGCGCTTCCAGCCGGAATATTTCTGGCCATGCCGCCAGTTGTTGCGCTTCACGACGACGACCTTCTTCTTGTAAACGCGCTTCCTCACATCGCTGTGGTGGCCGGGCTTCTGCCAGTCGACCTGGCTGTAGTTCGACTGCGGCGCGTTCGGCGCATTCAGCGGTGCGGCCTGGCCGGTGAGCGACGTGGCGGCCAGCATCGAGAAAGCGAGTGCGGAAAGGACGATGCGTTTCATGAGAAGTCTCCTTGGTTGTCGATATCGAAGCAGTAGCTGCCCATCGATGAACCGAAACTGAACGCACGCATTACAATTATGTAATGGATTCCTTGATTTACCCAAGGAAGCTGAACATGATCGCAAAGGCAGGAGCCAGTCGCACCGCAAACTCGGCCTATCCGCCGCTTCGCGCCCGCCCAGCAATGCAACCATTTGCGCGTCCGTCCATTTTCCGACACCGCCTGTCGCGCGGCAACGGCCCTTGAAATCGACAAGATTTTATTATCCGGCTAAAATATTCGAGCTATTATAAGTCACCGCCATGAACATGATTCGTTCCCTCGTTTTTCCTTCTGATCGCCACGCAAAACAGGGCGGGCGCCCTGTTTGCATGCGGGGGACGAAATGAGCGGGTCCGTCGTCCTTCTGCATCTGGCCGGCGCCGTGGCGCTGATGCTGTTTGCCACCCGCATGGTGAAGACCGGCGTTGAACGCGCCTATGGCGACGTGCTGCGCCATCGCCTCCGCGCCACCATGCGCAATCCGATCATGGCGGTGCTGGCCGGCCCCGGCCTTGCCATCGCCCTGCAGAGCTCCACCGCCGTCACGCTGCTGGTCGGCTCCTTCGCCGGCTCTGGCATCGTCTCTGGCGCCGCGGGTCAATTGGCAGTGCGCGGCGCCGAAATCGGATCGGCGCTGGTGGTCAAGCTGCTGACCTTCGACCTCACCTTGCTGGTGCCGCTGTGCCTGATCACCGGCACGGTCATGTTCATGGCCACCGAGCGGCGCGACTGGCGCCAGTCCGGCCGCATCCTGGTCGGCATCGGCCTTCTGATCCTCTCGCTGGAGATGATCGGCCAGGCATCGGAGCCCCTGCGCAACAGCCAGCTCATGCCGGTCATCATCAACTACTTCTCGACCGATTCCATCACCGCCTATCTGCTGGCGGCACTGATCACCTGGCTGTTCCAGTCGAGCATCGCGGCGGTGCTGTTGATGGCGACGCTGGCAGGCCGTGGCCTGATCACGCCCGAACTTGGCGTCGTTCTCATCCTTGGCGTCAACCTCGGCTCCTCGATCATCGCGCCGATGCTGACCCGTTCGTCGAGCCCCGAGGTGCGCGTCGTGCCGATCGGCAATCTCCTGATGCGCGGGCTTGGCTCGCTGGTCATGCTGATCCTGGTCATGATCTTCAGGCCGCACTTCGCCTTTCTCGGTTCGACGGCGGCGGACCAGATCGTCAATGCCCACATCCTGTTCAATGTGCTGATCCTGCTCGCCGGCCTGCCGCTGGCAGGCTTCGTCTACCGCGCTTCGGAGAAGATCGTCGCACTTGGCACCAAGCCCGTGCCGGCCGCCTCGCTTGACGTCGTCGAGCTGTCCGCGCTCAACGAAAGCGCGCTCGACGTGCCGAGCCAGGCGCTGGCCAATGCCACCCGCGAGGTGGTGCGGGTCTGCGAGACGATCGAGATCATGCTCAAGCGTATCATCGAACTCTATGAAAGTGCCGACGCCGACAAGATCAAGGCGCTGGCCGCACTCGACGACCGCGTCGACCGCAAGCACGCCGCGATCAAGCTCTACCTCGCCAAACTGACCAGGAACCCGCTGACCGAGGACGAGGCGCTGCGCTGCCAGGAACTGATCGGCGCCTGCGTCAAGCTCGAGCAGGTCGGCGACATCATCGTGCGCAACATGCTGGTGCATGTGAAGAAGAAGTTCGAGCGCGGACTGGAATTCACCGACGAGGGCTGGGCCGAGCTGTGCGCCTTCCATGGCTCGGTTCTGGCCAATGCGCGGCTTGCCTTCAACGTTCTGGTGTCGCGCGATCCCGAGACCGCCCGTCAGCTGGTGCTGGAAAAGGACCGGCTGCGCGACCGCGAAAAGGAAACCAGCGCCAGCCATTTCGTGCGGCTGCGCGACGGCACCGCCAAGAGCGTCGAAACCAGCTCGATCCATCTCGACACCATCCGCGACCTGAAACAGATCAATTCGCTGCTGGCCTCGATGGCCTATCCGGTGCTTGAAGAGCGCGGCCTGCTGACGGGGTCGCGGTTGAAGGCGAGCTGAGAAGCGCCACTTTCCCTTCTCCCCTGGGGAGAAGGGAAGCGGCTGCTCGCATCCAATTCAAGAAAACCTAAACTCGCGACAAAAATTTCTGGATTGCCCGCAAAGCCCATCCGTGGTTTGAGGCGCTTCCAGCTAAGGCTTCCCCATGTCGCTTCCGCTCATCGCCCTGTTCATCGCCGCCTTTGCCTTCGGCACCACCGAATTCGTCATTGCCGGCGTGCTGCCGCAGGTGGCGCAAGGCCTGGGCGTCTCGGTTCCCTCCGCCGGCTATCTCGTCTCCGGCTATGCCGGCGGCATCGCCATCGGCGGCCCGCTGCTGGCGCTCGCCACCAAGTCATTGTCGCGCAAGAGCCTGCTGCTCGGCCTAGCCATCGCCTTCACCATTGGCCAGGCGGCTTGCGCGCTGGCGCCCGATTTCACCTCGATGCTTCTGTTGCGCATTGCCGTGGCGGTCGCGCATGGCGCCTATTTCGGCGTCGCCATGGTCGTTGCCGTCGGTCTCGTGCGCGAGGACCAGCGCGGCATGGCTGTCGCCGTCATCCTGTCCGGCCTCACCGTCTCCAACGTCATCGGCGTGCCGGCCGGCACCGCGATCGGCAACATCTGGGGCTGGCGTGCGACTTTCTGGGTGATGTGCGCGCTGGGTGTCGCGGCAACGCTTGCCATGGCAGCCCTTTTGCCGCGCACCACCGGCTCATCGGCCAAGCCCGCCGGTTTCGCCCGCGAGGTCCGCGTGCTGGCCCGCCAGCAGGTCTGGACATCGCTGATCCTGATGCTGATGCTGATGATCGGCCAGTTCGGCCTGTTCACCTACATCACGCCGACACTGCTCGAAGTCACCGGTCTCGACGAGAACCTGGTGCCGTGGGTGCTGCTGCTCAACGGCGTCGGCGCGACGCTCGGCGTCTTCCTCGGCGGCAAGCTCTCCGACTGGAAGCTGATGCCGTCATTGATCACCATGCTGGCCCTGCAGGCGGTGACGCTTGGCGTGATCTATGCCGTCAGCCCCTATCCCCTGCCGATGGTTGTGGCGATCGTCATCTGGGGCGGTCTCAACTTCGCCATCGGCACGCCGATCCAGACCCGCATCCTGGCCTGGACGGCAGATGCTTCCAACCTCGCCTCGTCGCTCATTCCCTCCGGCTTCAATGTCGGCATCGCGCTGGCCGCTTCGTTGGGCGCCGCGATGCTGAACAGCGGCTATGGCTACCGCAGCCTGCCGCTGCTGGGCGCCATCGCCATGCTGGTCGCCGTGGCAGTGGCGCTCGCCTCTTATGTCTGGGAAGGGCGCAGCAACGCCACGCCGCCGCTGACAGCCCCAGCCGAGTAGATCACGATCCGGAAAAGTGGACGCCGGTTTTCCGAAAAGATCGTGATCAACCAAAAGCGCTTCACCCGCGCCAGCGCAGCAGGCGCATGGCGTTGGCGGTGACCAGCACGGTCGCGCCGGTATCGGCCAGGATCGCCGGCCACAGGCCGGTGATGCCCAAAATGGTGGTGACCAGGAACACCGCCTTCAGCCCCAGCGCCACGGTGATGTTCTGGCCGATATTGGCCATCACCGCCCGCGACAGTTTCACCATACGCGCGACGTCCATGACGCGGCGATCCTGCACGGCCGCGTCATGG
>NZ_RZRR01001141.1:0-1470 GCF_003998555.1 Mesorhizobium sp. M7A.F.Ca.CA.002.09.1.1
GCGGTGGCGTGGGTCGCTGGCGAGCGCGAGGCGATGCTCGATATCGACCTCTCGGATTTTCCGATCCGCTGGACCGAATTGCCGCATGTTCTCCAATCCTGCGAAGCGCGCGCCGGCGGTGCCAAGCTCATCCATGAGAACAGACCGGCAAACCTGCTGACCTCCGGCTTCGTCGAACGCGGCGATCCGGAAGGGGCCCTTGCCGGTGCAGCGTTCACGGTGTCCGGCGTCATCGACACCTCCTATGTCGAGCACGCCTATATCGAACCGGAAGCCGGCTATGCCTATGTGGACGGCGACACGCTGGTCGTCGTCGCCTGCACCCAGGCGCCCTATATGGACCGCGACGAGACGGCGAAGGTGCTCGGCCTTGCCGTCGACAAGGTGCGCATCGTGCCGACCGCGACCGGCGGCGGTTTCGGCTCGAAGCTCGACGTCTCGCTGCAGCCGCTGATCGGCCTTGTGGCGATGAAGACTGGGCGGCCGGCGGCACTTGCCTACACCCGCACCGAATCGATGATGTCGACCACCAAGCGCCATCCGGCCGAGATGAAAGCAACCATCGGCGCCGATGCCGACGGCCTTGTCACCGGCATGATCTTCGAAGGCGATTTCAACACCGGCGCCTATGCAAGCTGGGGCCCTACCGTGGCCAACCGCGTGCCGGTGCACGCCTCCGGACCTTATGCGACGCCGAACTACCGCGCCGAAGGCCGCGCCATCCATACGCATGGGCCGATCTCCGGCGCCTTCCGCGGCTTCGGCGTGCCGCAAGCGACGATCATGCAGGAGACCCTCTATGATGAGCTGGCCGGCAAGCTCGGCATGGACAGGCTCGATTTTCGCTTGAAGAACTGCCTTCGGAACGGCTCCGAAACGGTCACAGGACAGCTTCTGGACTCCGGCGTCGGCATTGCCGAATGCCTCGAATCGCTGCGGCCGCACTGGGCGCGCGCGGCGGCCGATGCGGAGGCATTCAACAGCGCCAACACAGATAGAAAGCGCGGCGTCGGCGTCGCGTCCTGCTGGTATGGCTGCGGCAACACCTCGCTGCCCAATCCGTCGACCATTCGGGTCGGCATCGCGGCCGACGGCACGGTCATCCTGCACCAGGGCGCGGTCGATATCGGCCAGGGTTCGAACACGGTCATCGCCCAGATCTGCGCCGACGCGCTCGGCCTGCCGCTGGAGAGATTCCAGCTGAAGAGCGCCGATACATCAATTACTCCCGATGCCGGCAAGACATCGGCCTCGCGCCAGACCTTCGTCACCGGCAAGGCGGCCGAGAAGGCCGGCCGCGCCTTGCGTGAAAAGATACTTCGTTTCGCCAATGTTTCGGAAAAAGCCGCTCTCCAACTCGACGGCCCGGCGATCGTCATCCGCGAGGGAGAAGCCACGCGCCGCATCGACCTCACGACGTTGGATCTGGATGCCGAGGGCTTCGTCTTCCGCGCCGAGGAGACCCTGTCT
>NZ_RZRR01001142.1:0-1468 GCF_003998555.1 Mesorhizobium sp. M7A.F.Ca.CA.002.09.1.1
ACGCCGATCGGTTCGCTTTCCGGCGGCGAGCGTCAGGCGGTGGCGATCGCGCGCGCCATGCATTTCGACAGCGACCTGATCATCCTCGACGAGCCGACCAACAATCTCGGCGTCGCCGAAACACAGGGCGTGCTGAGTTTCGTGCGCAGCGCCCGCGATTCCGGTCACTCCTGCATTTTCATCGCCCACAACATCCACCATGTCTTCCAGGTGGTCGACCGCATCGTCGTCATGCGCCGGGGCAAGGTGGTCGCCGACGACATCGACCCGAAGACGACCAGCGTGGCGGAGGTAGAGCGGATCATCACCGGCATGTCGGACAAGGAAATCCGCGATGCCATCACCGATGGCAAGCCGTCGCACTGACTGTCGGGTGATGGCGGCAATCACCGCTGCCTCAGATCGCATCGCTTGTCTGGCGCGGCATCGCAGGGCGCATAGGTAGCGGCATGAAAGCCACCGTCTCGGATATTGCCCGCAATGCGGGCTGTGGGTAGCGGCATGAAAGCCACCGTCTCGGATATCGCCCGCAATTGCGGGCTGTCGACCGCAACGGTCGACAGGGTGCTGAACAACCGGCCGGGTGCGAGTGCGGCCAACCGCCAGCGCGTCATGGAGGCGGCCAAGCAACTCGGCTACCTGCCGGTCGCCGATCAGGTGACGCTGCCCTCGCGGCCCGCCCACCTCGAATTCCTGCTGCCGATCGGCAGCAATGCCTTCATGCGCGATCTCGCCGGGCATATCGAGGACTACGCCGCGCGTCTGCCGCTTGTCGCCTCGTGCCGGATCCACAATCTCGCCGGTATCTCGCCGAACGCGCTGCAGAGCGCTGTCGAAAACCTGTCGCTCAGGGCCAATGGCGTTGGCGTGATCGCTGTCGATCATCCGCGTACGCGCAACATCCTGCGCGACATCGTCGAAGCCGGCATGCGTGTGGTGACGCTGGTGTCCGATGTTCCGACGGCACCGCGCGCGGCCTATGTCGGCATCGACAACCGGGTGGCGGGACGAACGGCGGCGCTGCTGATGGGACGCTTCCTTGGCGGCCGCACCGGCCATCTGGCGATGGTCGTCGGCTCACGTTCCTATCGCGGCCACGAGGAACGCGAGATGGGTTTCCGCTCGGTGCTCAATGAGGAGTTTCCCAATCTGACCGTCAGCAGCGCCGTCGAGATCAACGACGAGCCCGATGCCAGCTACACCGAGACCATGAAGGCACTGCACGACGAGCCAGAGTTGCTCGGCATCTATTGCGTCGGAGCTGGACATTCGGGCGTTGCAAAGGCGATCCGCGAGGCCAGGCCGAACCGCAAGCCGGTGTTCATCTGCCACGACCTGACCAAGGACACGCGCGGTCATCTCGTCGACGATCTCGCCGATGTCGTCATCGACCAGAATGCGCGGCTGATCGCCGAGCAGTCGGTCATTCGCCTGCTCGGCTCGATTGCCTCCTCCGCACCCTATCTGA
>NZ_RZRR01001143.1:0-1462 GCF_003998555.1 Mesorhizobium sp. M7A.F.Ca.CA.002.09.1.1
GGCCGAACTGCATATCCATCCGCGCGGCACCGACGGACGCGAAAGCCTGGCAGCCGTCGACGCCACGGTGCTGGCGGTGCGCCGGACCTGCCCGGGAACACTGGTTGGCGTGTCGACCGGCGCCTGGACCGAGAACGACGTCGAGCGGACCCGAGCGGCGATCGCCGGCTGGCGAGACCTGCCTGACTATGCTTCGGTCAACCTGTCCGAACCGGATGCGCCCGCCGTGATGGAGTTGCTGCGCCAGCGTGGTGTAGGCATCGAGGCGGGGCTAGCCGTCGTCGCCGATGCCGAGCGCTTCGTAGCGCTTCCTGGCCACAACCAGGTGCTGCGCATTCTGATCGAGATCGATATCCCCGACCTGTCCGCTGCACTCGATGAAGCGCATGGCATCGCCGCCGTACTCGAGCGCGCCGGGGTAGGGCGGCCGATCCTGCTGCATGGCGTCGACACGACTGTCTGGCCCCTCGTCGAGCTTGCGCATCGCCAGCGCTGGTCGACACGGGTCGGTCTGGAAGACGGCAAGACGCTCGCCGATGGCAAGACAGCCAAGGACAATGCGGAAATCGTCGCTGCCGCCGTGGCGATCTTTCGCGGTGCGCCCGTCGTTGCCTCATAGGCAAGCGGCTTGACGTCTCCGTGCGTGCGAAGGTCTCACGACAAAGGTCGTCGCTCTCCGGCATCCAGCAACCATTGCCGCACGGCTTGCGTCGGCTCGGGGTGGCGCTGTTTTCTCGGCATCACGACATAAAAATCCTGCGTGCCGCGCATTTCGCCGCTGACGGGCTGAACCAGACGGCCGGCGGCGAGGTCGGCGGCGACGAGAAAGCGGCTGGCCAGCGCAATGCCCTGGCCGGCCACCGCCGCGTCGATGGCGAGGCCGGTCTGGTTGAAGCGCATGCGTTTGAGTTCGGTCGTCATCTTCAGGCCGACGGCCTTTTCCATGAATTCCGGCCACAGATTGTGGGCATCGTGCAGCAGTACGTGGTGCTGGATTGCGGAGGCCGCGATCTCGATCGCGCCGGCCGGCAGCAGGGCCGGGCTGCACACGGCGACGATCTGCTGGGGAAACAGCAGGTCGACGACCAGCCCGGCGCCGAAGGGTGGGCGGCCCTGCCTGACCGCGATGTCGACGCCATCGGCCTGGAAGCTCGACAGGCTTTCGCTGGCCAGTACGCGCAGGTCGACCAGCGGGTGGTGCGCGACGAAGTCGTGCAGTCTCGGGATAAGCCATTTGGTGGCGAAGCTCGGCGTCACGCTGATCGTCAGCCGCGCCGGCTCGGGACGAAGCAGCAGCGTCGCCTCCGAGATCAGGTCGAAGGCGCGGCGGATGTTGGGGACATAGGCGCGGCCCTCATCGGTCAGCGCCAGGCCGCGCGGCAGCCGCTCGAACAGCTTCGTGCCGAGATCGGCCTCCAGCCCGCGAATGTGCTGGGCGACCGCCCCTTGCGTGACGTTGAGC
>NZ_RZRR01001144.1:0-1455 GCF_003998555.1 Mesorhizobium sp. M7A.F.Ca.CA.002.09.1.1
GTCGGCTCCGGCGCGGGCACCGGTTCCTCGACAGGCGCCGGTTCCGGCGCAGGAATTACCTCCGGCTCGACCGTCGGCGTCGTTTCTGCCTCGGGCCGCGGCTCATCGCGCTTCAAGAACTCCGGGACGACCTGTTCGGCCGCCGGCTTCAGCGCATCGAGTGCTTCCCATTTGATCGGCGGTAGCGGGGCGGTCTCGTCGATCCGTTCCTCGACCACCTCTTTCTTGCCGAACGAAAATATCTTCTTGAAAAAACCAGCCATGCTTTGCGTTTCTCAGGCGGCGCGGGCGGCAAGCGGCGCCGCGATCAGCCTGGTACCATCGTGGCCCGATATATCGGCCTCGACGATCTCACCCGGTGCGCCCGTGCCGAGTGCGGCAAGCGTAAAACCCTCGGTGCGGCCAAGGCCGTCTCGCTCGATCAGGATCGACTGACGCGTACCGGTGAGCAACGACAGATGCCTGACATAGGCAACTTCACCGGCGGCGCGCAGCCGGGCGGCGCGCTGCTTGACCACCTCGCGGCGGAGCTGCGGCATGCGCGCGGCAGGCGTGCCTTCGCGTGGGCTGAAGGGGAAGACGTGGAGATGGGTCAGGCCACACTCCTCGACAATTTTCTCCGAGTTCTCGAACATTTCGTCGGTCTCGGTCGGGAAGCCGGCGATGATGTCGGCGCCAAAGACGATACCGGGGCGCAGCTTGCGCACATCCTCGCAGAAGCGGATCGACTGATCGCGCAGATGCCTTCGCTTCATCCGCTTCAGGATCATGTCGTCGCCCGACTGCAGCGACAGATGCAGATGCGGCATCAACCGGGGCTCGGTGGCGATGGCGTCGAGCAAATCGTCGTCGGCCTCGATCGAATCGATCGACGACAGCCGCAGGCGCTTCACATCGGGCACCTGTTTCAGGATGGTCTTCACCAGTTTGCCGAGCTTCGGCGCGCCCGGCAGGTCGGCGCCGAATGAAGTCATGTCGACGCCGGTCAGAACGATCTCGGCATAGCCGTTGCCGGCGAGCCGCTTGACCTGCTCGACCACGGCGCCCATCGGCACCGAGCGCGAATTGCCGCGGCCGTAGGGAATGATGCAGAAGGTGCAGCGGTGGTCGCAGCCGTTCTGCACCTGGACGAAGGCGCGTGCGCGGCCCTCGATGGCGTCGACCATGTGACCTGCGGTCTCGCGTACGGAAAAAATGTCGTTGACGCGCGCCTTCTCGGTGTCGTTGACGCCGAAATCCGGCAGCGCGCGGTAGGAATTCGCGTTCAGCTTCTCTTCATTGCCAAGCACGAGATCGACCTCGTCCATGGCGGCGAATTTTTCAGGCTCGGTCTGCGCGGCGCAGCCGGTGACGATGATGCGCGCCTGCGGGTTGCCGCGGCGCGCCCTGCGGATCGCTTGCTTGGCCTGGCGCACTGCCTCGCCTGTCACGGCGCAGGTGTTGAAGATCACGGCG
>NZ_RZRR01001145.1:0-1454 GCF_003998555.1 Mesorhizobium sp. M7A.F.Ca.CA.002.09.1.1
GGATCCGGTGACGCATATTTTCCCTGATCGCGGTGCCCCCGGGGCCGCTATGCAAGCGCATTTTGCAGCAGCCAGCGTTGGCTGATTCGCCGTGTTTGAAGAGCACGGGCCATTGTGCGCGACGCCGTTCTCGTGGCTAATCCCGGAAGGCTTCGGCATTCGGAGGTTGGGTGAGCAGGCTTTATCTGTTGCGACATGCCAAGGCTGGCTGGGCATTGCCCGGCATGCGCGATTTCGACCGTCCGCTCGATGCGTCCGGCCGCGCCGATGCCGAAATGATAGGCGCCGCCATGCGCTCCCGCCTCTATGTTCCGGACCGGACGCTGTGCTCCAACGCCAAACGCGCCAAAGAGACGCTGGAAGGCCTGGCCGGCCAGACCGACACCGGCCGGGTCCTGTTCTTCGACGGGCTCTACAGCGCGGACGCGGCCGGTTATCTCAACCTTATCAGGAACAATGGCGGATCGGGCTCGTTGCTGGTCATCGGCCACAACCCGATGATGGAAGACCTTGCCATGGCAGTTTCGGGCGGCGGCGACGAGGCTGCGCGGGCCACGCTGAACCATGGGTTCCCGACCGCGGGCCTGGCGGTCGTCCGCTTCGACGGCGATCTTGCCAGCGCCGCCCAAGGCACCGGCTATCTCGAAGCGTTCCTGACGCCGGCCGATCTCTGAAGCCATTTCAAAGCCTTGTTGCAGCGCCTATATCGGACGGACCGAAGTTCGAGAGAGCATATTTTGGCATCATCGCTGACCACCTTCACCGACGAGGCGAGGATTGCCCTCGACACGCTATCGGGCCGCGCCACCGGGCTTTTTTCCCCATCGCTGCGCCTCGGCGTGACCGGATTGTCCCGCGCCGGCAAAACGGTGTTCATATCGGCCCTTGTCCACAATTTGATCCATGGCGGGCGCCTGCCGCTGTTCGAGGCGCAGAAATCGGGGCGCATCGCGCGCGCCTTCCTCGAGCAGCAGCCCGACGACGCGGTGCCGCGTTTCCAGTACGAGGACCACATCGCAGCCTTGGTCAACGACCGCGTCTGGCCCGATTCGACGCGCGCCATTTCGGAGCTGCGGCTGACCATCGAATATGAATCGGCTTCCGGCTGGAGCCGCATGTTTTCCTCGGGCAGATTGTCGGTCGATATCGTCGATTATCCCGGCGAATGGCTGCTCGATCTGCCGCTGCTCGGCAAATCCTTCGCCGATTTTTCCCACGAAGCCTTTGAGATGGCCGTTCTGCCGGTGCGCGAGGACCTGTCGCAAGCCTGGCGGGCACTATCGGCCGGGATCGACCCGAACGCCGATGCCGACGAGATGACGGCGCGCCGCCTGGCCGAGAGTTTCGCCGCCTATCTGAAGGCCTGCAAGCTCGACGAGCGGGCGCTTTCGACCTTGCCGCCCGGCCGCTTCCTGATGCCGGGCGATCTCGAAGGCTCGCCGGCCCTGACCTTC
>NZ_RZRR01001146.1:0-1453 GCF_003998555.1 Mesorhizobium sp. M7A.F.Ca.CA.002.09.1.1
GGGCAACCGCGTGCTCGAGATCGGCACCGGCTCGGGCTACACCTCGGCGGTGATGTCGCGGCTGGCCGCGCGGGTCATCACCACCGATCGCTACAAGACGCTCGCCGAGCAGGCGCGGCAACGCTTCGAGGCGCTCGGCATCGGCAATGTGATCGTGCGCCACGCCGATGGTTCCGGCGGGCTGCCGAATGAAGGGCCATTTGACCGCATCGTCGCCTGGGCTGCCTTCGACAGCCTGCCGCGTTTCCTGCTCGACCAGTTGTCGAGCGGCGGTATCGTCATCGCTCCGATCGGCCCCGAAGAGGGCGAACAGGTGCTGGCCAAGCTGACCAAGGTCGGCAGCCGCTTCGAGCGTGAAGACATCGGCCTCGTTCGCCTGCAGCCGATCCTGCGCGGTGTTGCCGCTGTTATCTAGCGCGGATGTCGATGTTCGGCCGCGTCGTGCGCCCGTCTTCGACCCCGGCTGACCTGACCCGAAATCTTCGCACGGCTCGCTCTCTAATATTTTAAGAAAAATTGCGTCGGATTCCATGAGGTTAACCGTCGAGTAACATTAACGCGCTTTAATCATGCCTAGTTTGTACCGGGTATGTGCGGGTTAGTGCGATGCAACTCAGTGTTTTGAAGACAAACGGTCGCAATCTGGCGCGAGGCTGCGCCATTCTGATGGTCGCGGGTGCTGCTGCGGGGTGCAGTTCCCAGGTTTCGCGGTTCAATGGCGTCGACGACGTCTTTACATCCTCGACCAACAATCAGCGCGCCATCATCAACAAGCAGGATGCCGTACAGCAGCCCTATCCGGGCGATGTCGCCGCCGCTCCGATCGATGGCAGCCATACACAATCGGTCAGCCGCTCCAGCCTCGAGCCGGTCTCGACGCGGCCGCTGCCGCCGCCCGTTGCCCAAGCGCAGCAGGCGCCGGCATCGAAGCCGGTGCGCACCGCATTGGCCCCGGCACCGCATGTCGACAGGACCACGACCGGCACCGTCGCTCCGGCGGCGTCGCCTTTCAAGGTTTCGCAACCTGACGAACCCCGCGTGGCTGCTTCCGGCACTCCGCATGCAACCGAGATCGTCGTCAGGGACGGCGAAACGATCGGCGGCCTGGCGCAGCGCTACAAGGTGCCGTCCGACGTGATCATGAAGGTCAACGGGCTGAGCGCGACCAAGGGGCTGAAGACCGGCCAGAAGCTGGTCATCCCGGCCTATGCCTATTCCAGCAAAGGCGAGGCGAAGGTCGCGGATGCCAAGCCGGCGAAAGACGGCAAGCACAACCTGCCGGCCACTGCGCCGGACAAGGTCGCCGTTCTGCCGCAGCAGCCGAAGCCTAAGGAAGGCAAGTCCGCCGCTCAGGTCGACGCGTCGGCCGCAGCAAACCAGCCCAAGGAGCCCAAGCCGCAGGTTGCCAAGACGACCGGCGCTGCCGGGACCTACACGGTCCAGTCGGGCGACA
>NZ_RZRR01001147.1:0-1453 GCF_003998555.1 Mesorhizobium sp. M7A.F.Ca.CA.002.09.1.1
GGACATAGGGCTGCCCCTCGCGGTTGGCGGTCGACAGGAAGACGCTGGTCTGCATTTCGATGAAGGCGGCAAGGTCCGGGGTGATGCCGGCCTGCCAGCCGCCACGCTCCTCGACGCGGGCGTAGGACTGACGTGAGCCCTTGCGGGCCTGGATCGCCTTGACGGTCGGCGTGAAGGCGACGTCGCTGGTGAAAGCATGCGCGTTCATCGAAAGCTTCCTTGCGGCAAGATGCTAAAGTCCGAGCTCCGACAGTGTCGGGTGGTCGTCCGGCCGCCGGCCGAGCGGCCAGTGATACTTGCGATCTGCCTCGCTGATCGGCAGGTCGTTGATGCTGGCGATGCGCAGACGCATCAGCCCGTGTTCGTCGAATTCCCAGTTCTCGTTGCCGTAGCTGCGGAACCATGAACCGCTGTCGTCGTGCCATTCATAGGCGAAACGCACGGCGATGCGGTTGCCGTGGAAGGCCCAGACCTCCTTGATCAGCCGGTAGTCGAGCTCGCGGCTCCATTTGCGCGTCAGGAAGGCCTGGATGGCGTCGCGGCCTTGCAGGAATTCGGCGCGGTTGCGCCAGCGGCTGTCCTTTGTATAGGCGAGCGCGACCCGCGCTGGATCGCGTGAATTCCAGGCATCCTCGGCCATGCGCGCCTTCTGCGCTGCGGTCTCGGCGGTAAACGGCGGCAGCGGCGGGCGGGCTTCGGACATGGCAACTCCTGTGCGAGGCCATGCTGCAGGCAGGGCCGACAGACTGGAATATAAGCCTTCCATCATTCAAAGGCAGGTGGCATATTCGTAACTTGTCCTTCCATTTTTCGGAAGAAGCTATGGATCGTCTCGAGGCCATGTCGCTCTTTGTCGCCGCGGTGGACGCCGGCAGCCTTTCCGCGGCCAGCCGCCGTTTCGGCATTCCGCTGGCGACGGTCAGCCGCAAGATTTCCGATCTCGAGCGCCATCTGAACACACGCCTCCTGAATCGTTCGACGCGACGGCTGACACCGACCGATGCCGGCCAGGCCTATCTTGCCGCCTGCCGCCGCATCCTGGACGACGTCGGCGAGGCCGAACGCACGGCCGCCGGCGAATACAGTGTTCCGACCGGCGAACTGGCCATCACCGCGCCGGTCGTCTTTGGCCGCCTGCACGTGCTGCCGGTCGTCACCGGCTTTCTCGCCGCCTATCCCGACGTGGACATCCGCCTGACATTGGCCGATCGCATAACCCAGCTGGTCGAGGACCATTTCGATCTCGCCATCCGCATCGGCCGATTGCCCGATTCGAGCCTGGTCGCCATCGGCGTCGGCGCGATCCGCCGCGTCGTCTGCGCCAGCCCGGCCTATCTGGCCGAACACGGCACGCCAACGACCCCGGAGGATCTGGAAACACACGATTGCATCACCTTCGAGGGGCTCGCCTCCGCCGCCAGTTGGAGCTTCATCAAGGGCAAGGCCGAAGTCC
>NZ_RZRR01001148.1:0-1453 GCF_003998555.1 Mesorhizobium sp. M7A.F.Ca.CA.002.09.1.1
CCAGCACATTGCGCAGCTGGAAAAAGATGACCACCGCCGCAATCAGGAAGAAAATCGTGCCGAAGTCGAAGAATCCCATATCTTCCGCCAATCAATCCCTGCCCTGTGGCCGGACCATCAGGCCCAACGGCCGCGGTCGCATAGCGTTCAACATTCAAAGCATATAGAGCGCAAGGCGCAATCATTCAAATCAAAGGCAGGCATACCTATCTAACAGCCTCAGTGCCAGCGGCGATTGCCAGCTGGCGGCCAAAACAATCAAAACGGTCATGACGATCGAAAAAGGTTGGCAAGACTTGCGCATTTCGCTGCTTCCCTTCTTTCTCCTTGCGCTGCCGCTGCTGGAGATTGCCGGTTTCGTCATCGTCGGCCGCGAGGTCGGCGCGCTGGCGACGGTAGGCCTCGTGCTGGCCTCGAGCATCGCCGGCGTGCTTTTGCTCCGATACCAGGGTTTTGGTGTCATGGCCCGCATCCGCAACGAGATGGCCGCCGGCCAGAACCCCAGCCGCCACCTTGCGCACGGCGCCATGATCGTGGTTGCGGCGATCCTCCTGATCATCCCCGGCTTCATCACCGACATTATCGGCCTGCTGCTGTTTCTGCCGCCGTTGCGCGACTTTGCCTGGAGCCGGTTCAAGGGCCGCATTGTCGTCGCCACCGATTTCTCGACCGGCGGTTTTCGTGGCCGCCAGCGCGACAGGGTCATCGACCTCGAAGACGGCGACTATTCGCGCGAGGACGATCTGAAGCGCGGCCCGGATCACAACTCGCCGTGGCGTCGCCTGAAGGACGATTAGCGCGCCGTCCCATCTCCATGCCGCAGCCGGGAAGCAAGGCGGCAAACCTTGTCTTGTCATCCCCGCCATGGTAGCGAACGCCCGATTTCAATTCGGTCAGCGACGCTGCCCAGGCAAGAGGACAAGGCTTATGGCCAGCAAAGATGACGCGCCGGTCGGCGCAGCCAACGGAAACGGCAATGCGGCGCAGCCGTCGCTCAACGTTCTGGCGCAATATGTGAAGGACCTGTCCTTCGAAAGCCCCGGCGCGCCGAATTCGCTGCGCGGCCGCGACAAGGCGCCGGGCATCGCCATCAATGTCAACGTCAACGCCAACCCGCTCTCCGACAAGCAGTTCGACGTCAATCTGACGCTCAACGCCAAGGCGTCCTTCGACCAGGAAGTGCTGTTCAATGTCGAGCTGGTCTATGGCGGCGTGTTCGCCATCGCAGGCTTTCCGCAGGAACACATGCTGCCGATCCTGTTCATCGAATGCCCGCGTCTTTTGTCCCCGTTCGCCCGCCAGATCATCGCCGAGGCAACCCGCAATGGCGGCTTCCCGCCGCTGATGCTCGACCCGATCGACTTCGCGCAGATGTTCCAGCAGAAGCTGGCGGAGGACCAGGCGTCGTCGAAGGTCCAGGTGAGCTGAGGGCTGCCTGCCACGGATTGTGAAA
>NZ_RZRR01001149.1:0-1452 GCF_003998555.1 Mesorhizobium sp. M7A.F.Ca.CA.002.09.1.1
GCCGGAAGGAACCGCCATAGATGTCGTCGGTGGCGACGATATGCGCACCGGAATCGAGCAGCTCCAGCACGGTGGCGATCGCCGCCAGCCCTGACGCGAAGGCGAACGCGGCCGAGCCGCTTTCGAGGTCGGCCACCGCGCGCTCGAAAGCAAAGCGCGTCGGGTTCTGGCTGCGGGCATATTCAAAGCCCTTGTGCACGCCGGGCGATTGCTGGCCATAGGTCGAGGTGGCGTAGATCGGCACCATCACCGCGCCGGTCAGCGGGTCGTGGCTCTGGCCGCCATGGATGGTGCGCGTCGAGAAAGCCAGACGGTTTTTCCCGGCTGGCGGAGTATTGCTGGTCATCGTGCGCGCCTCAGATGGTTGATCAGATCGATGCGGGTAATCAGGCCGACGAATTCGTCGCCGTCGAAGATGATGGCGACCTCGTTGCGGTCGAACACCGGCAGCAGCGCGTCCAGCGTCTGGCTGGCCTGCAGCGTGTGCAGGTTGGAGGTCATGGCCGTGCGCACCGGGCCGTTGAAGCGCTCCCAGCGGCCGTCATAAGGGCCGTCGACCTTGGCCAGTATGTCGCTTTCGTCAACGATGCCGACGAGCTTGCCATTGTCGAGCACCGGCAGCTGCGAGACATCGGAGCGGCGCATGCGGCCATAGGCATTGAGCAGGCTTTCGTCCGGGCCGACATAGACGGTGTCGCCGGTGCGGTGCGAGCGCATCACCAGGTCGCGCAGATCGCCATGCTGCTCGTGCTCGGCCAGCCCCTGCTCGGCCAGCCAGAAATCGTCGAACACCTTCGACAGGTACTTGTTGCCGCTGTCGCAGACGAAGGTGACGACGCGTTTGGGCACCGTCTGCTCGCGGCAATAGCGCAGCGCCGCCGACAGCAGCGTGCCCGAGGATGAGCCGGCAAGGATACCTTCCTTGGACAAGAGGTCGCGCACCGCCAGCATGCTCTGCTTGTCGGGGATCGAATAGGCCTTCTTGACCAGCGACAGATCGGCATTGGGCGGCACGAAATCCTCGCCGATGCCTTCCACGGTCCAGCTGCCGGCCTCTTCCATCTTGCCGGTCTTGATCAGCGGCGCCAGCACCGAGCCGACCGGATCGGCCAGCACCATTTCGGTCTTCGGCGACACTTTTGCGAAGTAGCGGCCAAGCCCGGTCAGCGTGCCCCCCGAGCCGACGCCGACCACCACGGCATCCACATCACCGTCGAGCTGCGAAAAGATCTCCGGGCCGGTGGTGGTTTCATGCGCCAGCGGATTGGCCGGGTTGGCGAACTGGTTGGCATAGAAGGCGCCGGGCGTTTCCGCCGCGATCTTCTCGGCCATGTCCTGGTAATATTCGGCATGGCCCTTGCCGACATCGGAGCGCGTCATGCGCACTTCGGCGCCGAGCGCGCGCAGGTGCTGGATCTTTTCGCGCGACATCTTGTCGGGCACCACCAGCAC
>NZ_RZRR01001150.1:0-1449 GCF_003998555.1 Mesorhizobium sp. M7A.F.Ca.CA.002.09.1.1
GTTGATCCGTGGGGCTTTCGCTTCGCTTTTCGTCGGCCTGCTGGCCTGGCAGCGCGGCGCTCTCGCCCGCCCGGGCTCGATGCTGCAGCCTCTGGTCGCCTTGCGCGTGATCAGCGAGGCCGGCGCAACGGTGAGTTTCCTCGTCGCCCTCGCCCATCTGCCGATCGCCAATGTTTCGGCGGTGCTGCAGGCGCTGCCGCTGGCGGTGACGATGGGAGCGGCACTTGTCTTTGGCGAGACTGTCGGTTGGCGGCGTTGGCTGGCCATCGCCATCGGATTTGCCGGCGTGCTGATCATCGTGCGGCCGGGCTTCGAAGGGTTCAGCGTCTACTCGCTGTCGGCGCTGGCCAGCGTCGCCTGCTGCGCGGTGCGCGATCTCGCCACCAAGCGGATCCCCAAGGCCATTCCGACATTGCTGGTGTCGACCGCGACCGCGCTTGCCATGACAATCGTCGGCGCGGCGCTGTTGCCGGCAATGGGCGGCTGGACGCCGATGACGGGCAACAGCACGGCCCTGCTGGCCCTGGCTGCTGTGCTGGTGATTATCGGCTACCAGTTCATCATTATGGCGATGCGGGCGGGCGACATCTCCTTCATCGCGCCGTTCCGCTACACGGCCCTGATCTGGTCGATCCTGCTTGGCCTGTTCATCTTCGCGGACATTCCCGATCTGCCGATGATCGTCGGCGCCACCATCATCATCGGCTCCGGCCTCTATGCGCTCTACCGCGAGCGGGTCGTCGGCCGGCGCAAGATCGTCGCCGAAAGCACGGGGCCAAGCATGGTTCCGGACGGAATCTAGCCAGATCATTGAAGGTTCTTGTGATTTCCGACGGCTGGCGTACAGGCTTCGTGGCATGAAGCGAGACATTGCGGGGATTGTTCTGGCCGGTGGCCAGTCGAGGCGGATGGGCGGCGGCGACAAGAGCCTGTTGCCGCTTGGCGATGGCTGCCTGCTTGACCAGGTCGTGTCGCGCTTCGCCCCGCAAATAGAATCGATGGCGCTCAGCGCCAATGGCGACCCTGCACGATTCCTGCGCTTTGGACTGCCGGTGCTTGCCGACAGCGTGCCCGGCTTTGCCGGTCCGCTCGCCGGAATCCTGACCGGCCTCGAATGGGCCGCGGCCAACAGGCCTTGCAAGGCGATCGTCAGCGCTGCCGGTGACACGCCTTTCCTGCCGTTGGACCTTGTCGAGCGTCTGGCAGGGGCCGCCGATCAAAGCCCCGGTTCTATTGCCGTTGCCCGCTCGGCCGGCAAGCGGCATCCGACCTTCGCGCTGTGGCCGATCGGCTGCCGCGATGCCTTGCGGCACTTTCTGGTCGATCAGGATATCAGGCGGGTTTCGGCTTTCATCGACCGGCAGGGTTTTGTCGAGGTGGAGTTCCCGGTTCCGCCATCGGCGGGGATCGACCCTTTCTTCAACATCAACGAACCGGACGATCTTGTGT
>NZ_RZRR01000114.1:0-9298 GCF_003998555.1 Mesorhizobium sp. M7A.F.Ca.CA.002.09.1.1
GCCTGAAGCGACACGAAGCGCCGCGACCGCGATTGCACGAGGGCTTCGGCGCGCTGTAGCCTTTGATTGCCATGGCCATCCGAAACCGATTCTGGTTTTCAGGCTCATGCGCTAGGATTCCACCATGACGACGCTTGCCGCCGACCGCGAAATCGAAGCCCTGATGGCGCTTCATCCGAAAGGCTTCGACCTTTCGCTCGACCGCATTTCGCGGCTGCTGGAGCGGCTTGACAATCCGCAGGACCGGCTGCCCCCGGTCATCCACATCGCCGGCACCAACGGCAAAGGTTCGTGCGCAGCCTTTTCACGCGCCCTGCTCGAGGCTGCGGACTACCGCGTCCATGTCCACACCTCGCCGCATCTGGTCAACTGGCATGAGCGTTACCGGCTGGCCGCCGATGGCGGCGGCAGGCTGGTCGAGGACAGGGTTTTCGCCGATGCCATTGCCCGTGCCGCCAGGGCCAATGAAGGCGAGAAGATCACCGTCTTCGAGATCCTCACCGCCGTCACCTTCCTGTTGTTTTCCGAACACCAGGCCGACGCTGCGATCATCGAAGTCGGGCTCGGCGGCCGCTTCGACGCGACCAATGTCATCAAGGAGCCGGCCGTGTCGGTGATCATGCCGGTGTCGCTCGACCACGAGGCCTATCTCGGCGACCGTGTCGAACTGATCGCAGCCGAAAAGGCCGGCATCATCAAGCCCGGCTGTCCGGTGGTCATCGGCGCGCAGGAAAGCGAGACGGCTCTGCAGGTGCTGATCGAAACCGCCGAGCGGCTTGAATGCCCCACCTTCGTCTACGGCCAGGACTTCCTTGCCTTCGAGGAAAACGGCCGCATGGTCTACCAGGACGAAGACGGCTTGATGGACCTGCCGCCGCCCAGGCTGCCCGGCCGCCACCAGTTCGCCAATGCGGCGGCGGCGATCGCCGCGGTCAAAGCGGCCGGTTTCGAGATCAGCCATCGCGCCGCCG
Organism: Mesorhizobium sp. M7A.F.Ca.CA.002.09.1.1; assembly: GCF_003998555.1. Taxonomy (NCBI): domain Bacteria; kingdom Pseudomonadati; phylum Pseudomonadota; class Alphaproteobacteria; order Hyphomicrobiales; family Phyllobacteriaceae; genus Mesorhizobium; species Mesorhizobium sp. M7A.F.Ca.CA.002.09.1.1. The sequence continues at coordinate 972 of NZ_RZRR01000114.1, forward strand.
AAAAGGCGATGATCAATGTCGCCTGGCCCGGCCGCATGCAGAAGCTCGTGCAGGGCCGGCTGGCCGAACTGGCACCCAAGGGCGCCGATATCTGGCTCGACGGCGGCCACAATCCCGGTGCCGGCGTGGTGGTTGCCGAAGCGCTGGCCGAGCAGGAAGAGAAGAACCCGCGTCCGCTGTTCCTCATCTCGGGCATGATCAACACCAAGGACCAGAGCGGCTATTTCCGTGCCTTCAAGGGCCTCGCCCGGCATGTCTACACGGTGCCGGTGAGCCTCAGCGAGGCCGGCGTGCCGAACGACGAACTGGCGATCCGCGCAACGGAAGCCGGGCTGACCGCCGAGCCGGTGAGTTCCGTCGCCAGCGCGCTGATGCTGCTGCGCGACACCTGGGACGGCCCGTCGCCACGCATCCTGATCAGCGGTTCGTTGTATCTGACCGGAGCGGTGCTGGCCGAGAACGGCACCCCGCCGACCTGAAGCAGGCGACTATTCATGCCTTGGGTGGCTGCGGCGGCTGAGGCCGAACCTTGGCTTTCGACCTTCAGAAATCCCACGGTGAGATCAGATCAAGGCTGGTGGTGCCAAAGTCGCTGAGATTGCGCGTTGCCAGCCGGCCACCGTTCACGCGCGCTATCGCCGCAATCATGCCATCGGGGGCTGACATGCCGGCACCTTGGCGTGTCGCGGCACCCATGATCTCGCCGTAAGCCAAGGCAGCATCTTCAGTCAGTCCAAAAATCCGGCCGGCAAATCGATGGCGCCACCGGGAAAGTCCCTGCTCCAGCCGATCGGCACGCTCATCAGGCCGTATTTTTTGGATGCCGAAGGCGATTTCAGCAATCGTCACTGTGGGAAGGGCCAGTTCAGCGTCATTGCGGACAAGCCATGCCAGGACAGCTTGGTCCGGCGCCTTCTTCAGACTCTCCGAAATCACGTTGGTATCGACGAAAATCAAAGCTCAAGTCCCGAATGAACCTGGCGGCCTTCGCGAATGATCTTTTCCAGATCGATGTCGGCGCCATGGTTTGCAGTCAAGCTGGCATAGAAGGTGGAAGCAGGTTCACGGCCAGCTTCACGAATTTCGTAGGATTCGAGCGCACGTTCGACCACATCGGCTATCGAACGATTTTCACGACGAGCAAGTCTATGAGCCAGGTCGCGTGCTTTTGCGCTTCGGACTGAGAGTTGTGGTTCGGCCATTTCGAACTCCCTTTTAGAACGGATATAGGCCGATCCACTGCTGCCATCAAGGTGGCAGTTGATGGCGTGCCATCACGCGGTGGATTTCCAGCGCATTGATAGGCGACGTTACTTCAGCTCTATCTCGATAAAGGCGTATTCGCCTTCATTGGCGTTGATGACGTCGTGCTCTACGCCCTCCTTGCGGAAATAGGGCGCGCCCTTCTTCATCTCGGCAAAGGATTCGCCGTCCTTGGTCAACAGCTTCACCTTGCCGTCCATCAGCGGCACGACGACATAGTCGTGGCCGTGGCGATGCCAGCCGGTGTTCTCGCCCGGCGCGAAGCGGTATTCGGTGACGATGACACGCTCGTTGTCGATGAAGACGGTGGCCTTGGCGGATCCGGTCATGGGGTTCTCCTGTCTGCCTCGAGCAGATGACATGGAGTGCCCGGACGCGAGGGCCAGAGCCACGCACCGATGACGCCAACAAAAAGCCCGGCGCGAGGCCGGGCTTGATATCAGGAATTTCAGATGGGTCAGGCGAGGTTGCCATTGATCCAGTGCGACAGCGCGGTCTTCGGCGCGGCACCGACCTTCATGTCGGCCATTTCGCCGCCCTTGAAGATCATCAGCGTCGGGATCGAGCGCACGCCGAACTGGGCGGCAAGCTCCGGATTCTCGTCGATGTTGAGCTTGGCGATCTTGACCTTGGCGCCAAGTTCGGTGGCGATATCTTCGAGCGCCGGCGCAATCATCTTGCAGGGACCGCACCATTCCGCCCAGAAATCGACGACGACCGGTACGTTGGCGTCAAGCACGTCAGCCTGGAAGTTGCTCTTGTCGACCTTCACGGTTGCCATATGGAAAAATCCTTTTGAAAGTTTTTGTCCCACCAAATGTGGTGGTGATCGCGCCCTTCTTCAAGCAGGTGTTGTGTCACGCTCCCGTGAGTCGAGCAAGGGCGTCGTCCAAGGCGCTGGCAGGCAGTTCGATCAGCCGCGGCGCCTCGGTGAACAGCAAGGCCGCCTTGACCGTGCGGCCGGGATAGAGCGGCTGCAACAGCGCGCGGTAGAGCGCCAACTGCAGGACATAGGCCGGCGGCACCTCGGCCAGACTGGCGGGCGCCGGCCGGTTGGTCTTGTAGTCGACAATCGATACCGTGTCCGGCGTTACCGCCAGCCGGTCGATCTTGCCGGAAATCGAGCGCTTCTTGCCCTTGACCTCCAGGCTGCCCATGATCGCAACCTCGGCACGCGACGATGGCGCAAACAGCTGACCGAAGCCGGGATCGGCAAGGATCGATGTGACCGACGCCAGGGCCTTTTCACGCTCTGATGGCGGCCAGTCCGCACCGGTTCGCAAGAGATAGCGTTCTGCCGCTCCCGCACGTTCGGGCTCGGCAATACCGGGCAGCATCTGCAGCAGTTTGTGGAGGGCGAGCCCACGCAGCACGGCAAAGCCGGGCTCGGCGTCGGCGTCGAGCACCGGCGACGCCTTGTCGACAACGGCTTGCTTGCCTTCGTCGATCAGCGCCGAGGCGCCCGATGGCGACAACGGACGCGGCAGATCCTCGAAGGGCAGCAAGGGCCGGAACAGCGTCGCCGGCAAAGGCGCGAAAGCGTCGGCCTGCCGTAGCTGATCGGCGGAACTTGGCGCGACGGGGGGCAGCTTGGTGACATGGAAACGGTGCACCGGCTCGCCGCCGGCGGGATGCGCACGCTGCTCGCTCTCCGACGCGCCGATCAGCGCGCGGCTGACGATCGAGTGCCAGGTGCCGGCGTTCGGCGCCCGCTTGCCATGATAGCCGCAGACGATCAGCCGGTCCTCGGCACGGGTCATGCCGACATAGAGCAGCCGGCGGTATTCGTCGTCGGCGAGTTCCCGTGCCCTTGAGGCCGCCGCTTTCGAAAAACCGTTGGCGACCTCGCTGGCCGAGCGCCAGAGATAGCCCTTGCCGTCCCAGTTCGCGCCGGAGCCATCGAAGGGCATCAGGCGCGGCAAATGCTGGTCGCTGAACGGCGCGGAACCGCCATCGACCAGGAACACGACGGGCGCTTCCAAGCCCTTGGCGGCGTGCACGGTCATGACCCGGACCTCGTCGCGGGTCTGGTCCATCTCGCGCTTGATCTCGGGACCGGCGTTTTCCAGTGTCGACAGGAAGGCTTCCAGCCCCGGCAGGCCGGTTCGCTCCTCGGCAAGGCAGAAGCTGAGGAACTCGTCGAGAATATCGCCAGCTTCGGGCCCGAGCCGCGCGATCATCTTGCGGCGCACGCCATCGCGCGCCAGCAGGGCGGCGTAGAATTCGAACACTGGCTTAAACGCGGCTTCGTTCGTCCAGATGTCGACCTGGGCGACGATCTTCGCCAGTCTCTCGCTTTCGCCGGCGTGCTGTCGCAGCGATGCGATCAATGACAGGCCGGCCGGCCTCTGCGCGGCGAGCGTGAAAAGCGCCTCTTCCGGCAGATCGAAGATCGGGCTGCGCAACACGGCGGCAAGCGACAAATCGTCCTGCGGCTGGATGAGGAGGTGACCGAGCGCGATCAGGTCCTTGACCGCGATGTGCCCGGGCAGGCTCAACCGGTCGGCGCCGGCAACCGGAATGTCGCGGCGTTTGAGTGCGCGGGTCAGGGCATGGACGAAGCGATCGCGCTTGCGCACCAGCACCAGCACATCGCCCGGCCGCAGCCGCTTGCCGCGGCCTTCGATGATTTCGCCACTGCCGATCCAGCCGGCGATGGTGGCGGCGACGTTCTCGGCCACGCGCACCGCCGGCGCGTGGGCATGGTCGATGGCTTGCGTCCAGTCGTCGGGCTCATCGACAACATCGGCGCCGACCGACGGCCACACCTCGACATAGCCCGGCGCGTCGGTGCGGATCGCCTGGTGGCGAAGCGGATCGGGATCATGACTGATGCCGCGCCGCACGGCTGGATCGGCGAAGACGCGGTCGACCGCGGTCAGAACATCGTCGGTCGAGCGGAACGACCAGGTCAGCTTGAGGTCGGCGAAGGACGCCTCGGCGTCACGCACTCGTCCGGCAAACAACAGCCGGCTGTCGGCGAAGGAGTCCGGGGCCGCACCCTGGAACGAATAGATCGACTGCTTCTCGTCGCCGACGGCGAACACCGTGCGATGGACCCTGTCGCGTGCGCCAAAGCCGGCAAAGAATTCCTCCGCCAGCCGTTTCACCACTTCCCATTGGTCCGGACTGGTGTCCTGCGCCTCGTCGAGCAGGATGTGGTCGATGCCCTGGTCGAGCTTGTACTGCACCCAGGGGCCGGCGTCCGGCCGCGCCAGCAGGTTGACGGTGCGGGTGATCAGGTCGTTGAAATCGAGGAAGCCGCGGCTGCGCTTGAGCATTTCGTAGCGGGCGATCAGCCAGTCGGCGATGGTCAGCGCGGCAGCCGTGCCTTCAAGCATCCGGAACAGGGCCAGCCGATCGGTGGTTTCGACTATGGCGTTGGCGGCCGAGAGATAACGCTCCGCCAGATCCGGCAACCGGTCGACCAGGGCCTTCTTGAAGGCCTTTGCCGGGTCGTAAGCGTCGCCATCGGTCTTGAGGAAGGCTCGCGCGAGCAGTTGCAGGCGGCGAATGGGATCGCCCTCGGCAAAAGCCTGCCGCGCATAGGGCAGGATGTTGTTCAGTACCGATCTGGCGTCGGTGGCCTCGGCGGCGTGGGCGAAGCCGGCAAAATAGTCGGGCAGGAAGCCCGGCAACGGCCATACCGAAGCGGCTATGCCCTCGGCCGTCTGGCCTGGATGGAAATGGAATTCGTCGAACAGGGCCTGGAAATGCGTGCCATCGCGCCCGACCGCCTCGATGAAATGGCGCAAGCCGTCGCGCTTGCGCACAATCTCACCCAGCAAGGCGTCGAGCCCGGCTTCGCCGCCCCGATCGAGAATGGAGGCAAAAGCCTCGGCCAGATCCCTGTCACCGGCGGACGTGCCCGAAATCATCTCGCGGCGCGCCGCGGCAAACAGCGATGCCTCCATCTGGCCGTCGAGCATCTCGAAATGGGCCGGGATGTTGGCCTCCAGCGGGAACTGGTGCAGCACCGATTCGCAGAAGGCGTGAATGGTCTGGATCTTCAGCCCGCCGGGCGTTTCCAGCGCCTCGGCGAACAGGCGCCGCGCCCGGCGCATGGTCTCGAGATCGGGCCGGCGCCCCTCCAGCGCCTCGACCTTTGCCGCCAGATCCACGTCACCAAGCGTCGTCCACTCCGACAGTGTCGAAAAGACCCGGTTCGACATGTTGGCGGCGGCGGCGCGCGTATAGGTCAGGCACAGGATCTTCGACGGATCGGTGCCGCGCAGCAGCAGCCGGATTACGCGCTGCGCCAGCACATGGGTCTTGCCGGAGCCGGCATTGGCCGACACCCAGGCGGAATTGCCGGGGTCGGCGGCGCGGGCCTGGCTGGTCGCGGTGTCGCTGGGAATGGGATAGGCCTTCTTCATGCCTCCCCTCCCTCGTCGCCGGCATCGCCGCCTGCCGACCATTCGAGCACGCGGGCAAGATGGTCGTAGTCGCCATCCGTCTCGCCTTCGCGGAACGGCAGCGCGCGCGACAGATACCCGGTCGCAGGGTCCGCATAGTGGATCAATAGCTTTTCCAGCCGTGCCCAGGCCTCTTCGGCAAGATCGGTCGCGGTCCGCGGCTGGCGGTTGTGTTCGAGGATGGATTCCTCGAACACCTCGCCATTCGGCTTCAGCCTGATGAAAGCCAGTTGAGAGGGCTCACGCACGCCCAAATCCTTGAAGGCGCCGCGCCTGAGCAGCGCGCCCTCGAGCGCCAGTTGCGGCGCAAGCAGTGTGTGCGCCTGCGCCTTGGACGGCGAGGAGCCGGTCTTGTAGTCCAGTATGTCGGCCATGCCGCCGGCCAGAAGGTCGACGCGGTCGGCGTAGCCGGACAGCGTCACGCCGGACTGGCCGACAACGGTCTTTCCGGCGCGCTCCTCGGCATGGCGCCTTGTCACAGCATCAGCGCGCGTGCGCTCCCACTCGATGATGTTGGCGGCGAGTTTCTCGAAGCGCGGCCACCACACCGCCTCGACGTCGGCCGGAAGGGCGGCTTCGGCAAAGCAGGCGCGGCCGGCGGCGATGAGGCCGGCAAGCGCATCGGGAGCGCGCGGATCGGCGACGCTGCCTGAGAACAGGTGCAGGATGGCGTGAAACAGCGTGCCGCGCTCGGCCGCACCAGGGTCGCGAATAACCGGATCGAGCGGCATCAGGCCGAGGATGCGTCTTGCATAGACGGCGTAGGGGTCACGGCGCAGGGTCTCGATCTCGGTGACCGAGAAATGCGTCGGGCGCACCGACAGCGGCGGCTTCGGCTGCGGCCGTGGCGCGAAATCCTGCCTTGGGCCGGCATCCAGCGCGCGCGCCCAGGCGAGCAGCTCGTCGCCACGCCGGCGCAGCTCCGCTGCCTGGTCGCTGCCGATGAAGGTCAGCAGCCGCTGAAGCCAGCGCGACGGCACGGCGGGTGCATCGCCGGCACGTGCCGAGCGGGACAGCACCACCTTCCCGGCGCCCATGGCCATCTGGAAATCATGCGCGGCAAGGCCGATACGCCGCTCGGGCGGTTCGAGGTCGATGCCGGTCTTCATCAGCCGCGACATGAAGCGGTCGCTCTCTGGCTTGCGCGGCCATACGCCCTCGTTGAGCCCGCCGATGACCAGCGTGTCGACCGTCTGCAACCGGGCTTCCAGCGCGCCCCAGATGGCGATGTTCCGGTCGGTGCCTTGTGCCGGCTTGACCGTTTCAGGCGCGATCAGCGCCGCCATGATGTCGGGCCACTCGGTCGCCGCGAAGGACAGCGAAGCCGAAGCCGCGACCAGCCCGCGCAGCAGTTCGGCAAGCTTCTCGCCGGCGTCACCGGCATAGAGTTCGCCAAGGCCGCCGTCGGCGATGCGGCCGAGATTTTCGAGTGTCACGACACTGGCCCTGACAAGCGCGGCAAGGTCGGCGTCATCCCGGCCTCGGAAGGCTGCGAGCGGCGCCAGCGCCTGCTTGAGACGTTCGAGCAAATTCCGCGCAGTTTCGATAGAGCGCACGGTCAGCCGGGAAAACCAGAAGGGCTGCCGGCTGCCGCCGCCCAAGCCGGTGAGACGGGCTTCGAACAGTTCCGGTAGCGAAACGATGTCGGGGCGGCCTGTGCCGCCGCGCAACGCCACCAGTTCGATCAGCTCCGCCGCGTGGCGCACATCGGCCCGTTCGAGGCCGAGGCCGAGCAGCGGATGCTTGAGCAGCGACAGCAGGCCAACCGGATCGCCTGGCCGGAACAGTGCCTCGAGCGCCAGCCTGAGCAGGCTGGCCGCCGGAGTGTTGGCGAGCGGTGTGCCACCGGAATCGTCGGCAACGACGCCGAAGCGCTGGAGCTCGATCGAGACGCGCCGCGCCAGCGCGCGGTCGCCGGTGACGAGAGCCGCCCTTTGGCCGGGCTGTTCGACCGCGCGCTTGAGCGCGACGGCGATGGCGACGGCCTCATCACGTTCGCTGGCGGCTTCGAGCAAGGTCACCTCGGCGAAGGCGCCGGCAATGTCGGACGCCGGGAAACCGGCACGTGTCTCGGCCCAGAGTTCGGTGGTTTCGGCCGGCCGCAGCGCTTCGCCGACAAGGGCAGCGCGAAGCGCACGTCGCGGTTCGGCCACGCCAATCTCCTCGACGTCGCCGCGCAATACGCCGATCTTGCCGATCAGCCTGGCCAAGCCATATTGCGGGTGGCCGAGTACGGCTGGACGCGCGCCAGGCGCGGCAATCGCCTGGAACGACGCTTCGTCCAGCGTCCGGTCGAGACCCGGCAGCACGATGGCGCCGCCGGGCAGGCGCGCGATCGCGGCAAGCAATTCGGCCGTCGCTGGTATCGAGCCGGTCGAGCCTGCGGCGATGACCGGGCCGGCGGGCGGATTGCGCTGCAGCCGCGCCGCCTCGGCGCGGATCAGCGCGCTGCGATGCGCGGCCGGATTGGAGCGGTCGCTTTCCGCGAGGAATTTCGGCCAGGCTTCGGTGACGATGCCGAGGAATTCGAGCGTCACCTGCCACCATCCGGCAAGATTGCCGGTCACCAGATCGGTGAGCTTGGCCCAGTCGGTGCCTTCCGTCTCGATCTCGTCCATCAGCCGGGCGAGATCGCGCGCCAGCCAGATC
>NZ_RZRR01001151.1:0-1446 GCF_003998555.1 Mesorhizobium sp. M7A.F.Ca.CA.002.09.1.1
TTTGCTGGCAAGGAAGAGTTCGCCAAGGCGCTCGGCCTGATCAAGGACGGCAAGCCGATCCGCTACGAAGGCGTCATCGGCCCGGTCGCCTTCGATAAATATGGCGACATCACAGGCCCGTTCCGGCTGTGGAAGATCGTCGACGGCAAGGTAGCGACGGACGGTGAAATGACCACCGACGATGTCAACGCCTTGCAGGCCAAGCTTCAGTAAGCATCATTCCGTTTGGTCCGGCATCGATTATGTCAGCATCGATGCCGGGCCAAGAATATGGTTGCCTCATTGCGGCGCTCTTGCCCGGCACTCACGTCCGTTCCGTCGCAACTTGCCTGGGGATGAGAAAGCGGGCGGCGAGCACGCAGAGCAGCACGGTGAACATCAGGATCAGCGCCACCAGCGCATTGATATCGGGTGAGAAGCCAAGCCGCATCATCGCCCACAGCCTGACCGGCAGCGTGCTTTGCGTGCCAGTGACCAGGATGGTGATCATGGTCTCGTCGAATGACAGGGCGAAGGCCAGGATGGCGCCGCCGACCATGGCGCTCGACAGGTTCGGCAGGATGATGCGCCAGAAGGTCTGCCAGCCCGTGGCACCGAGATCGTAGGACGCTTCAACCAGCGTGCGGCTCATCGACTGCAGCCGCATCAGTACCGTGCGGTAGACTATCGCCAACACGAAAACCGTATGGCCGATAACGACCGTCAGCAGCGAGCGTTCGAGGCCGATCTCGCGGAAGAAGATCAGCAGCGCCAGGCCGCTGATGATCGGCGGCATCAGGAACGGCAGGAAGATGATGAACTGCAGCAGCGAGCGTCCGGAACGGCGCCCATGATAATAGAGCGCCAGCAGCGTTCCGCTGACCACCGACAGGATGACGGTGCAGACGCCGACGATCAGCGTCGTGCGCAGAGCGACCAATATGTCGTGGTTTTCAGCCAGCGCCACATAGGTCGACAGGGTCGGCGACGACCAGTCGACGGAGCCATGCGAAATGGTGAAGAACGACGACACGATCGGCACGAACAGTGGGCTGTAGAGCAGCACCGCAACCAGTGTCGTGATCACGGCCAGAAAGATCGTGGACAGTCGGGGCAGGGCGCTCATACCGAAGTCCCCGGGTTGCGGCCAAAGCGTTCGCCGACGAGGATTGCGGCGATCACCACGACGGCCAGCGCCACCGACAGCGCCGCGCCGAACGGCCAGTTATAGGCCGTGCCGAACTGGCTGTAGAGGATGCGGCCGAAGGTGAAGCCGCTGATGCCGCCGACCATTTGCGGCGTCAGGAAATCGCCGATCGCCAGCACGAAGACGAAGCTCGCCGCCGAAGCGACGCCGGGCAGGCTGAGCGGCAAGGTGATGCGCAGGAAGGTCTGCAAGCCGCTCGCGCCGAGATCGTCGGATGCGCGCAGCAGCACCTGCGGAATCCGCTCCAGCGACAGGAAGAT
>NZ_RZRR01001152.1:0-1446 GCF_003998555.1 Mesorhizobium sp. M7A.F.Ca.CA.002.09.1.1
GAACAGGTGCAACAGGTCCGACGACTGCTTGGACACGACATCGACGTCGCGGCCAAGTTTGAGGCCGGCATCTTCGATGCCGGCGACGATAGCCAGTGTCGCGGCGGCAGCGCTGCTGACGAAGCCGTCCGGCCTGTTCTCGCGGCGCATCACCTGCGCGGTCCTGGTCCTGATCTGCTCGATCGTGTGATCGATGGAAACGGTGTTGAACGGAATTTCGCTGGCGCCGACCTCGCTCAGCGCATCGGCAAAGCCGTTCAGCGTGTGGCCATAATAGGTCAGCCCGGGTGGCGGCGACAGAAGCGCCAGCTTGCGCCTGCCCATGCTCGCCAGGCGGCGCACGGCTTCCATCGCGAATACATGGTTGTCGAAGTCATGGTAGGGGTGGACCAGGCCCATGTCGGTGCGGCCATGCGTGGCAAAGGGCATGCCGTGCTCGAGCATGTAGCGGGCGCGTGGATCGTTCGGTTGGGTGCGCGAGATGATGACGCCATCGGCCGAGCCGGTCTCGACGAGATAGCGGATCGGCTCCATCGGATCCTGCGAGCGGGAATAAGGCGTGACGATCAGGTGATAGGGCGTTTCGGCGAGCACTTCCGAAACGCCGTAGATGATGTCCGAGACGAAGCTCATGATCTCGCGGTCGGTGTTGAGCACGAGGCTGATGACATTGGTCCTGCCGGTGCGCAGACGCACGCCGGCGCGGTTCGGCCGGTAGCCGATCTGCTTGGCGACGAGTTGGACGCGGCGCCTGGTTTCGGCGCCGATTTCCGGGGCATCCTTCAAGGCGCGTGACACGGTGGTGACGCCGAGCCCGGTCATGAAGGCAAGCGTCTTCAACGTCGGCCGTCCCTGTGCCGAGTTCTCCCCGTTCTTGTCCGTACGCTGTCTGTCCATTCGTCCCGCCCGTCAGGCGCATAGCAGCCGCGGGCCATGTCGGCAATCGCCGTCATAGCGATACGATATGCGTCCCAGCCCCGGCAAAGCGTCAATATACTGAAACGTTACAGATTGCCAGTATCGAGATGTATGTCCTCGTCACGAGGTGGATGGTTCTTTTTGCGAAACGCATTGGGATTCCAGGAGAAATCGCCCTGCCGCCGCCTTTTGCCCGTATCAGGCGGCATTTCGGTGTTTGCGCCGCAGCAAACCATGCTGCAGTGCATGAGAAGCGCGATCATTCAGGCGGATTTGTTCGCGGCCCGAAAAAATATCGAGGGCGCTTCGTTGATGGGTTGCACAGCCCGCGCAATTGCCGTATCGAAAATCTGTAACGTTTCAGATTCTGGGAGGAGCCGAAATGCGATACAGATTTTTGACCGCTGCCCTGGCGGCGACGGCTGCACTGCAATTTGCCGGCCAGGCGGCCGCGACGGACCTGGAAGTCACCCATTGGTGGACTTCAGGCGGCGAGGCCGCGGCGGGTGCCGAACTTGCCAAGGCATT
>NZ_RZRR01001153.1:0-1444 GCF_003998555.1 Mesorhizobium sp. M7A.F.Ca.CA.002.09.1.1
AGCCAGGAGAACGATACCAAGTCCTGCGTCTCGCGGCGTGCCGTGCGGAATATCTGCGATCATGGCGACGTTCTTGCCGACGGCGAGCGACTTTTTCAGGGCGATAAGCGCTTTCGCTCCACCCTTGTCGAGGTGCCTGGCATTTTCCCGCCCGCCCGAGCCGCGCACAGCCTCGATGCCGAATTTTTCCAGCATCAAGGCGTTGAGCTCGGCATCGGCGCTGCGCGAAACCATGGCGACCAGCGGCTTGCGCTTGGGATAATAGGCAGGCGTCAGCAGATGCTGGCCGTGCCACAAGGCGATGATGCCAGGCTCGAACTCGGTATAGGCACCGCCCGAAAACCGTGCCGATCCCTCGACGACGCGATTGGTGAGGCGCACGAAGCGGACGAACTGGGCGAACAGGCTGGCGATGGCGTTCTTGACGAATCGCGACTGCGCAAGCGGTTGGCGAATCTTGCGCCAGAAGGCCTTGGTCGTGCGGCTGCGTCCCCTGCCCGTGGGCGCGGCATCGCTTGCTGGCCCTTTCGCCAGGTCATGCTCCATCGAAGTCAACCGGCAGCCTTGTTGTCGGGGTCCAGCAGCCGGTGCAGATGAACGACGAAGTAACGCATGTGAGCGTTGTCCACGCTGGCTTGCGCCTTGGCTTTCCACGCCGTGTGCGCGGATTGATAGTCGGGATAGATGCCGACGATGTCGAGCCCGTCGAGATCGCGGAATTCGGTGCCGCCAAGCTTCTTCAGTTCGCCACCGAACACCAGATGCAAAAGCTGTTTCTTTCCGTCTTCCGCGGCCATGTCGGTCCTTCACATATCGTGAGTTTGTCACAGGTCTAGACCAAAGCCGCCGACTTTGGAACCTTTAGGGCGAGATGAATTCATCTCGCCGGGGAAAACGCTTTCACGTGTCCAGACCGGCGATGACGCCGGCGAGCACGGCCAGCAATTCACCGCTGCCGGCAGCAAGGGCGCCGTGACGAGTCACCTCGCCGGCATAAAGTGGAGCGCGGCCATGCTGGTCGAGCAGCTGGCCGCCGGCCTCGCGCAGGATGAGGTCGGCCGCCGCAATGTCCCAGTCATGCGCGTTCGGCTTGACGAAAGTGGCGTCCAGCGCGCCATTGGCGATCATGGCCAGCCGATAGGCGAGCGAAGGGCTGTAAGGCGCCCGCTTCAGCCGCGCCTGCCATTCGGCAGGCATCAGGTCGGTCAACTGCTTCAGCCCGGAAATCTCGGCCGTTTCCGCCAGCTTGCGAACCGCAATGCGCTTGCCGTTGCGGAAAGCACCCTGGCCGGGCAGCGCCCAATAGGTCTCCTCCATCGCCGGGCATTCCAGCACGCCGGCCAGCGTGCGGCCATGCTCGACGACGGCGACGCTGACGCACCAGGTGCGCTGGCCTTCCAGGAAACCGCGCGTGCCGTCGATCGGGTCGACGACGAAGGTGCGG
>NZ_RZRR01001154.1:0-1443 GCF_003998555.1 Mesorhizobium sp. M7A.F.Ca.CA.002.09.1.1
GTCGTGGACCACCGCTTCAAGCTGCGGAAGGAACCGCAACCTGACGTGAGCATCGTTGTGGACTGTCAGGTAACAGCCGTCGAGTTGAACAAGACACTGTCCTACACCTGGCAGGCCTATGGCCTTGAGAGTGTCGTCACCTGGACCCTCGTGCCGACCAGCACAGGCACCCGGTTGCGTATGGAACAGTCCGGCTTCCGGCCGGATCAGGAGCAGGCGTATCGGGGCGCGACGAGCGGGTGGCGACAGTACTTTGCAAATCTGAGTCAGGTCCTGGCGCGGATAGATTGAAACTCGCAGGTGCGGATCGGTGGCCCGCACCGGCTGTTTTGACAGGAGGAACTATTGGACTGGAACAAGTGGGTTCGGCAAATGCATCGCTGGCTGTCGATCATCTTTGCGCTGACCGTCATCGCCAACTTCGCCACCATGGCATTCAGGCAGCCTCCCGCCTGGGTGGTCTACTCGCCGCTCCTGCCGCTCCTCCTGCTGCTGCTCAGCGGCCTGTACATGTTCGTGCTGCCCTATGCCGCCAAGGGACGCGGCGTGCAGCGTGCCGGCGGGTAGGAGTGGGGCAGAGTGGCCAAGACGCAGGGACAATCGACCGAGGCCAAGGCTGCGCCAGTGCTGCTCTCCGGCGGCAACCCGCAAATCGCCAAGGGCGACGGCGACGCCCCGGTGCAGGCCTATATCGCTGCGATGCCGGACTGGAAGCGCGGCCTGGGCGAGCGCCTCGACGCGCTCATCGTGGGCAACGTGCCTGACGTCCGCAAGGCCGTGCGATGGAACTCACCCTTCTACGGCATCGAAGGCCAGGGCTGGTTCGCGAGTTTCCATGTATTCACCCACTATGTGAAGATGACCTTTTTCAGTGGCATCTCATTGCAACCGATCCCACCAGGCGGCACGGCCAAGAGCAAGGATGTGCGCTGGATCGACATCCGCGAAGACCGGTTCGACGAGGCGCAAATGGCGGAATGGATCAAGCAGGCCGCCGCCCTGCCCGGCTGGACCCCGTAGCGGCCACAGACGCAAGAATACGACAGAGGAGAAAGAGCGATGAAGATCAAGCTGACCAGCGTGTATGTGGACAACCAGGAAAACGCATTGCGCTTCTACACCGACGTGCTGGGCTTCACCAAGAAGGCCGATTTCAGCAACGGGCCCTATCGCTGGCTGACAGTGACCTCGGCTGAAGAGCCTGATGGAACCGAACTGCAGCTCGCGCTCAACGACAACCCGGCCGCCAAGGCCTATCAGGAAGCCATCTTCCAGCAGGGTCAGCCTGCGGTCATGTTCTTCACCGACGACGTCAAGGGCGACTACGAGCGCATCAAGGCGAAGGGTGGCGCGTTCACCGTGCCGCCGACCGAGGTGACCGGTTCAACCATCGCCCAGCTGAACGACAGCTGCGGCAACCTCGTTCAGATCACCCAACTGGCG
>NZ_RZRR01001155.1:0-1440 GCF_003998555.1 Mesorhizobium sp. M7A.F.Ca.CA.002.09.1.1
GCGCTGCATCAGCGACCTGAAGCCGCTCGGGATCAAGATCTGGCTTGATGATTTCGGGACCGGCTTCGCGGGTCTTTCGTGGCTTCGCCTGATCGATTTCGAACCAGGGTGATAATGTCCTGCAGCATCGCCTTGCCGCTCGGGGAGCTGCAGTCATGCAGAAACGAGCGATCGATCTTCACCGTATCGAAATCGATCAGGCGAAGCCACGAAAGACCCGCGAAGCCGGTCCCGAAATCATCAAGCCAGATCTTGATCCCGAGCAGCTTCAGGTCGCTGATGCAGCGCAGGATGTCGGAGTGCATCTCCATCTCCAGCCCTTCGGTGATCTCGAAGGCCAGCCTGCTGCCTGCGACGCCGGTCTCGCCCAGAATGGTCGCGACCGACGTCGCGAAGCCCGGTGTCTTGAGCTGGATCGGGGAGACGTTGACACTGACGACACGGACGTGGTCGTCCGCCAGCAGTTCGGCGCACACTGTCCTTATCGCCCAGCGCCCGAGTTCCAGGATCGCGCCGGTCCGTTCGGCGACCGGAATGAACAGGCTCGGCGGAACCGATGTGCCGTCGAGCATCTTGAGGCGCATCAGAGCCTCCACCGCTTCAACCCGGTCCGATTTGACATCCTGGATAGGCTGGTAAACGAGTGAAACGAGATTCTGGCCGATCGCGATCTTCAGCAAAGCCGCAATGTTCTCGCTCTCGTCACTGCTTTGCGGGTCGGTTGGATCGAACAGCCGGGCACAATTTCGGCCGCCGGCTTTTGCCAGATAGAGAGCGCGATCGGCCTCGTGAATGATTTTCTCCAGCTTGGCCCCGGTCTGCGTCCGGGTGAATGCGGCGCCAACGCTTACCGTTACGATCGAGACGCCGTCGCGCCGCAGTTCGTGCGTCAGAGCCAGGTTCTCCACCGTGCTACAAATGGCTTCCGCAATGTCCAGGATCTGCTCCTTTTTCTCCATGCGAGCCAGGACGATGAACTCTTCGCCGCCATAGCGGCCGATGGAGCCATTATACTGTTTGATCATATCGCTAAGGGCATTGGCGACATGGATCAGGCAGCGGTCGCCTTCCTGATGGCCGTAGCAGTCATTGAACTTCTTGAAGAAGTCCACGTCGATGAGGATCGCCCCAAAGCTGGTGCCGACCTTTTGCCAATCGTTCCAGTAGTCTCGCAGCTTCTCGTCGATCGCGCGCCGGTTCTCCAGACCCGTGAGCGGATCGGTCCGCGACAACCTCAGCAGGGCCTTGCCGCGTTCGGTCGCCTCATTGTGCTGGATCTTGGCTTCCAGGGCGTTCAGGAAGACGTTGTAGCGTTCCTCATTCAGTTTCCAGTTCACATATGAGGTGAACGTGAAACAAGAAACATAGAAAGCCCCAAATACCATTTTGTATATGAGAGTTGAGGGAACAAAGTAATTTACGATATAAAGTATACATAAG
>NZ_RZRR01001156.1:0-1438 GCF_003998555.1 Mesorhizobium sp. M7A.F.Ca.CA.002.09.1.1
CTCGACGAGGGCGTCATCCGCCATATCGGGCCATGGCGCGCCCAGGCCGCGATGCAGCCAGCCAAGCCGCTGGCGCAGCGTTTGCGCCTCCTTGCTCCAGGTCAGCAGCGACAGCCCGTGCTGGCGCACGGCATCGAGGACGGCGCGGTCGGCGTCGGCCCCCGTTGGCGGCGGCAGCATGCGCTCGGCGAGCGTGATGGCGCCAAGGCGCACGGTTTCACGTACACGCACGGCGCGCTTGTCCCGATCGAAGCTCGTTTCACGGCGCGCCTCGATCCTGTCCGCCAACGCGACACGGACATCGTCCTCGCCGATCGCCGCTGCCGCCGTGATGCGCGCATTCTGTGCCTTGCCCTGCAGGTCGGCGACGACCAGAAACGGCTCGCCCGCCAGCGGGTCGGCGGCGTCGAGCATGGCGCCGGAGCCGTTGGCCAGCACGAAACGGCCGCGCTCGCCGCGCGCCTTCGCCACCCGATCCGGCCAGGCGTGCACGAGCAGGGGACCGCCCGCCGCAGCTTCGCTGCCCTTTGCTCCGCCAGCCTGCCTTGCCAGCCTTTCGGCGAGCTGCTTGGCGGCGGTAGCGCGCGGAGATCTTTCCCCGCGAAAACGCATCAGCCGCCGCTCCAGATCGGCGCCGAGGCCACCGAGGCCGCGTTCGGTAAGCAGCACGGCGAACATTGCCGCCTCGAAGGCATGGCCGCTGCCGGCTGCCTCGGCAACCATATGCGCCAACCGCACCGGCAGAGCGAGCTTGCGCATCGCTGCACCCGCTTCCGTCAGGCGCCCCGTCTCGTCGATGGCATCCAGCGCGCGCAGTAGCCCCCTTGCCTCATTGAGGGCCGGAACAGGTGGCGGATCGAGAAAAGCAAGCGCTGACGGATCGGCAACGCCGAAGGCAGCACAATCGAGCAGCAGTCCGGACAGATCGGCCTCAAGGATTTCCGGCGGCGTGAAAGCGGGAAGTGCAGCCGTTTGCTCGGCCCGCCACAGCCGGATGGCGACGCCTGGCTGCGTGCGCCCGGCACGGCCGGCGCGCTGGTCGGCGGAAGCCTTGCTGACACGCACGGTCTCCAGTCGGGTCAAGCCACTGGCCGGCTCATAGCGCGGCAGCCGCGACAGGCCGGAATCGATGACGACGCGCACGCCGTCGATGGTGATCGAGGTTTCGGCTATCGAGGTGGCCAGCACCACCTTGCGGCGGCCCGCCGGCGGCGGCTTGATCGCCGCGTCCTGCGCCTTGCCGTCCAGCATGCCGTAGAGCGGGACGATGTCGGTATCGGTGCCGACCTTGCCGGCCAGCCGTTCGGCGGTGCGCTCGATCTCGCGCTGGCCGGGCAGGAAGGCAAGGACGCTGCCGCTCTCGTCGGCAAGGGCGGCGCGGATCGCCTTGGCCATCGCGTCCTCGATGGCGATGCCGGCCGGCCGTTCGTCATAACGG
>NZ_RZRR01001157.1:0-1438 GCF_003998555.1 Mesorhizobium sp. M7A.F.Ca.CA.002.09.1.1
GCTTGGGATCGACCCAACTGATGAGATCGTCGCCGGTGGCGTTCAGCCGCAAGGCGGCATCGACGGCGAAGTCGGCGGTCAGCGGCATGCCGAATTCATGGTCCGGCCGGCCGGCGAGTTCGACATATTCGGGTGAGCCGGCCAGCATGTTGAAATCGCCCATGCCGACAAAGGCTTCGGGATGCGGCAGTTCCGGCAGGCCGATCTCGGCGACGCCGGACAGTGCTCCGCCTTCGAGCGCATAGTTCAGCATGCGTTGGCGCAGGAACTGGATCTGGCTGGCGCGTTCGAGGGGGCTGCGGTGATCGAGATGGATGGAATAGAAGCGGATGAAACCAAGCGGCGTCTCGATCAGCGCTTCCAGCGCGCCGCGCTGGAAGTTCATCATCTCGAAGCTGCGGCTGCGCGGCAAAAGCAGGTTGCGCGACAGATGAATGGGCGTCCTAGACAGCACCATGTTGCCGAGCTGGAAGGTTTTCGTGACGGCACGGCCGTTGTCGATGTGCGAACCGATATTGGCCTCGAAATTGCTGCCATAGACGGCGAAATAGTCGGGCAGCGCCTCGCCGATCTCGGCGACCATGTCGCGGCCGCCATTCCGAGGATTGTTGCGGGTCACCTCCTGCAAAGCGATCACGTCGGCGCCGCGCACGGCATCGGCGATGCGCCCGACATCGTACTGCCCGTCGAGGCCGATGCCGTACTGGATGTTGTAGGTTACAAGCTTCATTCCGACGTCTCTCCGGCCAACCCCACATGGCCATTGTCACAAAACGGCCTCGCCCTTCGCCGCGCCTTGGTTTAGAGCAAGGGCCAAGGTTTAGAGCAATGCCGCAAAGCCACTAGTAGAAACTGTACAATCTCATGAAATTTCTCGATCAAGCCAAGGTATACATCCGCTCCGGTGACGGCGGCGCCGGTTCGGTGTCGTTCCGGCGTGAAAAATTCATCGAGTTCGGCGGGCCGGATGGCGGCGACGGCGGCCGCGGCGGCGATGTCTGGCTGGAGGCGGTCGACGGGCTGAACACGCTGATCGACTACCGGTATCAGCAGCATTTCAAGGCCAAGACCGGCGTCCACGGCATGGGCCGCAACATGACCGGCGCCAAGGGCGCCGACGTCACGCTGAAAGTGCCGGCCGGAACGCAGGTGTTCGAAGAAGACAACGAGACGCTGATCTGCGACCTGACCGTGGTCGGACAGCGCTTTCTGCTGGCCAAGGGCGGCAATGGCGGTTTCGGCAACCAGCATTTCAAGACCTCGACGAACCAGGCGCCGCGCCGCGCCAATCCCGGCCTGCCGGGGCAAGAGCTCAACATCTGGCTGCGGCTGAAGCTGATCGCCGATGCCGGGCTGGTCGGGCTGCCCAATGCCGGCAAGTCGACATTCCTGGCGGCGGTCACCGCAGCCAAGCCGAAGATCGCCGACTATCCGTTCA
>NZ_RZRR01001158.1:0-1436 GCF_003998555.1 Mesorhizobium sp. M7A.F.Ca.CA.002.09.1.1
GGTTAAGCACGCCGGACTTCTCGACCACCAGTTCGCCGAGTGCCGCGAATATCAGCGGCGTGGCGGCGATGACGGTGCCGGTGAAGATGGCGATGATCAAGTCCATCAGGCTGTCTCCAGCGCGTGCGTGTCTCGGGCCGGCCGTATCAGGCGGATGCGATAAAAAATGAAGAAGTCGGCGGCGAGCAGGAAGAACAGAAGAATGCCCTGGAAGATGCGCGTCAGCGCCGAGGGCAGGCCCAGCGTCATCTGCACGCCTTCGCCGCCGAGGAAAAGCAGCGACATCAACAGCCCGCCAAGCACGATGCCGAAGGCGTTCAGCCGGCCGATGAAGGCGACGATGATGGCCGCGAAACCGTAGCCGGGCGAAATCTGCGGCGAGAGCTGGCCGAGCGGCCCGGCGGCTTCCGCCATGCCGGCGATGCCGGCGGCCGCACCACCCGCCATCAGCCCGATCCAGACGGCGGCAGATTCGCGAAAGCCGGCATAGCGGGCGGCAAGCGGTGCCGCTCCGCTCACCGACATCTTGTAGCCAAGGAAGCTGCGGTCAGTGAACAGCCACATCACGAACACGGCGACGACGGTGATGAAGATCGAAGGGTTGAGCCGATAGGCCGGGTCGAAGGATTCGAACAGGGCGGCTGTCGGCAGAAGTGCCGTCTGCGGGTAGTTGAAACCGGCCGGATCGCGCCACGGTCCATGCACGAGATAGGACAGGAACAGCGTCGCGATGTAGGTCATCATCAGCGTGACCAGGATCTCGTTGGTGTTCATGCGGGCGCGCAGGAAGGCAGGGATCGCCGCCCATGCCATGCCGGCGCCCATGCCGGCAACGAACATCAACGGCAACAGCAGCACGCTGTCCGGGTTCGGCCAGAAAAGACCGACGCCGCTCGCCGCAATCGCGCCCATGGTGAACTGGCCCTCGGCGCCGATGTTCCAGACATTGGCGCGGAAGCCGATAGCCAGCCCACACGCAATGAGGATCAGCGGCGAAGCCTTGAGCAGCCATTCCGACAAACCGTTGAGGGAATTCAACGGCTCGACAAAGAAGGCGTAGAGCGTCGGCAGCGGATCGTGTCCGAGCGAGGCAAAAAAGATCGAGCCGACGACCAGCGTCAAAACCGACGCCAGCACCGGCGCCGCGACGCGCATTGTTGCCGAAGGCTCCGGCCTTTGTTCAATCCTGAAGCGCAACGTCGCCACTCCCAATTGCCATTTGATCCGTGCTCATCGTTCGACCGGTCATCAGCAGCCCGACCTCTTCGCGGTCGGTCGTCTTGCGTACCAGCGGCGGTGACACGCGCCCCTGGCAGATCACCAGAAGCCGGTCACAAATCTCGAACAGCTCGTCGAGTTCTTCGGAGACGACGAGCACCGCCGCGCCGGCGCGGCTGAGGTCGACGATGGTCTGGCGGGTGAAGGCGCTGGCGCCG
>NZ_RZRR01001159.1:0-1436 GCF_003998555.1 Mesorhizobium sp. M7A.F.Ca.CA.002.09.1.1
AAATAGAATAGGTTCAGCGCGCCGGCCTCGAAGCTCGGCCGCGTCGCCGCCGGCAGCGAGGAAATCTCCTCCTCCAGCGCGACGATGAAGTCGGCCGCACGGGCGACGGTGCCGTGGCTGACCGCATCGCCAATGTCGCGCAGGTCCCGCGTGGCCTGCGCCAGGTCCTCCCGCTCGAGGTTCTCGGCCACGATCCGCAAATGCGTCCTGCGCATCTCCTTGACGTGCCGGCTCGTCACGCTTGCCTCATGGACGCGGTAGACGACCAGGTTTTCGGGCATCATGGCTGCCGGGTAACGGCCGGCCAGCCGCCTGAAAAGATCGAAGTCCTCGGCATGCCGGTAGGCCTGGTCATAGTGCAGGACGCTGTCGTCGATGACCTTCCTGTTGTAGACGACCGTCGGGTGCATGAAGATCGTGAAGAACATCGCCAATACAGGGATGCGGCCGAACTGGAACACCGGATCGGGCCTGCCCCTGGCGATGCGGCCGCGGATCAACATGTCGACGCCGGCGCCGCAGAAGCCCAGTTCGGGCCGCCGCTCGAACAGCGCCACCTGGCGCGACAAACGCCAGGGATAGGCGACGTCGTCGGCATCCATCCGCGCGACCAGTTCGCCCCGGGCGATCGCCAGCCCTTCGTTGAGCGTCGCGACAAGGCCACGGTTTTCGCGCGAGATGATCGAAATGCGGCTGTCGGCCTTTTGGCATCGCTCGAGTATCTCGAGCGAATTATCGGTCGAACCGTCATCGATCGCGATGATCTCCAGGCGACTGTGATCCTGCCGCAGGATGCTTCCCAGCGCGGTGGCGAGATAGGGACCGGCATTGTAGACCGGCAACAGGACGGAGACGAGCGGTGCGGCGATCATCGTCTTGCATCCGTGCGCTGGAGTTCGAGCGCCGGTGTGCGGCCATCGGGCGATCCGCCAGCCGCCGTCGCGAGCCAGCCGCCATGGCTGCCCTGTGCGGAGCGGGTGCGCGCGACATAGGGGAAGTGGCGCTTCAGGCTGTTGAGCGGCCTCTCGAAAACCACCCAGGAAATCGAGGCCGCGACAATCGTGGCGGCGCTCGCAACCAGGAAACGCCCTGGCCCTTGCTCCGAGACGTTGAGCGGAATCCAGGGTTGCGCCTTGACGGCGAGCGACAGCAATATCGGATGATAGAGATAGACGCCGTAGCTGATGCGGCCGAGGCCAAGCAGCGGCGGCAGTTCGGCAAGCTTTCCCAAAGTGCCGCCAAGGCCGCGCGAACAGGCTGCGACGATGACCATCAGCGGCACCAGCGGCAGGACTTGCCGCACCAGCCAATGGGTCCATTCGAGCATCGGATCGGCGGGCGCAGGCACAAACCACTCGATGACAAGGAATGCGGCCGCGAAGGCAGGCCAGCTGAGCCGCATCCAGTGCGGCAGGGCCGCGCCCCTGGATCGCCAG
>NZ_RZRR01001160.1:0-1429 GCF_003998555.1 Mesorhizobium sp. M7A.F.Ca.CA.002.09.1.1
GTGCGGGCATTGGAGGTTCTCGATGCGTCTGGCCGTTCGATCCTGGAATGGCAGGCAGAGCGCGGCCAGCCGCTCATCGACAGGCAAAGCGCGCGTTTCCTGGTGATCGAGCCGGATCGGGCGGCGTTGGTCGGACGCATCGACAAACGCTTCGACCAAATGCTGGACAAGGGCGCGCTGGACGAGGTCAAGCGGCTTGCGGCACTTGGCCTCGATCCCGAATTGCCGGCGATGAAAGCGATCGGCGTTCGCGAACTGCAGGCGGCGATGGCCGGAGGGATTGGCTTTCCCGAGGCAATCGAACGCGCCAAGATCGCGACCAGGCAATATTCCAAGCGGCAAACCACCTGGTTCAGGCATCAATTGGGGCCGGAATGGCTGAGGTTGCACCCCGGTGATGATCTGGAAACCACGATCTCAGCGCTTGCTTCCGATGCAACCTGAAAAGTTTACCTGCAAGGAAAGGTTCCCGTTGTGGTTGTCCAAATTAACCCTCCGTAAGCCCGCCCATGCCATAAGGTCGATGGGCACTTTTCCAACGGGGAGCAGATGCGTTTCCACAAGGCGGAATCAGCGTTTTTCGTCTTTATATTCGTGATCCTGGCCGCCGGCCTGGTGACGCTGCATGCTTATGGACTTCTGCAGTCCTTCGCCGACGAGTTGCATACGGCTTCGGGTCTGGACAAGGTCATCTATCTCAACAAGCTCTTGTTCGCGACCGGCGTGCTCCTGGCCACCGCGCTGTTCTTCGGCATTTTCTTCATCTATCCGCTGATTCGAAAACAGGCGACGGAGGAGGGCAAGCTGCGCGCCATGACGGTCTCGCTCAGCGCGCGGTCGGAAACACTCGAGCATGCGGCGCTGACCGACGGCCTGACCGGCATGCAGAACCGGCGCTATTTCGATGATGCGCTGAAGGAGTATCTCGAGGAGTTCCGGCGCATCGAAAAGCCTGTCGGGCTGATGATCCTCGATCTCGACCATTTCAAGCAGGTCAACGACACCCATGGCCATGACGTCGGCGACGAAGTGCTCAAGGCCGTCGCAAGCTGTCTCAAGGATATGACGCGCTACCACGATGTGGTGGCGCGATTGGGCGGCGAGGAGTTCGCCGTGGTCACGCCCAACATGGACGCCGAGCTTCTGGGCAAGTTTGCCGAGCGCATCCGCAAGGCGATCGCCAACATGTCGGTGCTGTCGGGCAATGTCCGCCTCAAGATCACCACCAGCGTCGGGCTAGCCGTCTGGGACCGCAAGGAAACAGCGGAAGAGTTCTATCGCCGCGCCGACCGCCAGCTTTACGAGGCGAAGAGGCAAGGCCGCAACCGCGTCTGCGCCTAAAATCCCGTCCCTGAATTCGTGAGGCTGGCCGTCTGGCGCCGTTTTCTGCGCTTCCGATGCTCACGGACTCAAATGTCCGCTCCGCTTC
>NZ_RZRR01000115.1:0-9276 GCF_003998555.1 Mesorhizobium sp. M7A.F.Ca.CA.002.09.1.1
ATTCGTAAGGGTGATGGACGACGATGTCCTTCTCGCGGATGGCGGCGAAACAATCGCCGCCATGCTCGCGGATGCGCTCGGGAAAACGCGGATTGTAGGGCGTGAATTTCAGGTCGTCGCGGGGAACGGCGACGATCTCGGAAATCTGGCTGAGCGCCAATGGACCGGTCAAGACGCTGATGCGGCTGGACGACACGCCAAGCTCGCCGGCGACGAAATCGCGCAATTCGCCAGGCATCAGCCTGTCGAATTCGATGCGGATCACCGATCCGCGCCGACGCCGCTTCAGCGCCGTTTCGAACAGGCGCACGAGGTCCTCGGACTCCTCCTCGACCTCGATATCGCTGTCACGGATGATGCGGAACGTGCCGGAGCCCTTGACCTCGTAGCCGGGGAAGAGCTTGCCGATATAGAGGCCGACAGCCTCTTCCAGCGGGATGAAGCGGACATGATGCTTGCGGTCCGGCAGACGGATGAAGCGCTTCAGCGCCACCGGCAGGCGCAGCAGCGCGCTCATCTCCTCGCCATTCTTGCGATGGCGCAATTGCAGCGCCATCGAGAAGCCGAGATTGGGGATGAACGGGAACGGATGCGCCGGGTCGATCGACAGCGGGGTCAGCACCGGGAAAACCTGTTCCTGGAAATGGTCTTCCAGCCAGATTTTCTCGTCCTTGGTCAGCGCATCGCGGGTGATGCTCTCGATGCCTTCCTTGTTGAGCAGCACGGTGAGCGCCGAAAGGCTCTTCTGCTGGTCTTCCTGCAGCCGCTCGACCTCACGCAGCAGCTGTTCGAGCTGCTGTTCGGGGGTGCGGCCGTCGGGGCTCTTCAGCGTGATGCCCTCGCGCACCTGGCCGGCAAGACCGGCGACTCGGACCATGAAGAACTCGTCGAGATTGGCGGCCGAGATCGACAGGAAGCGGACGCGCTCCAGCAGCGGATGATTGAGGTTCAGCGACTCCTCGAGAACGCGCCGGTTGAACTGCAGCCAGGAAAACTCGCGGTTGACAAACCGGTCCGGGTTGCCGCCTTCCGGGCGAGCCACCTCGACATCCACGAATTCGTTCTGCACCGGCTTCAGTTCGTTCATGATTCCCGCTCTTCCACACCCGCTCAAGCCGGCTAGCCAGTCACTCTAGCGACCCATGGTCCCTCCCGGAAACCGAAATCGGTTTTCGGGCCATGGGTTAACCGGCTTAACTTATCCTCTGACAGGCTTTTGCGACAGTTTGATTTCATCGAACTTGCAAAGAGGCCTGATATGATCCAGATGCAGACGAGACTGCGTTAAGGAGACGACGATGGCAGGCGGTTCCATTCCCCATTTTCAGAACGATGCGGGCTATCCGGCAATCGACATCGGCGTGAAGGAATTCATGTGCACGGGCGCCAATCCGCCTTTCGACCACCCGCATGTGTTTCTGGACATGGGCGACGACAATGAAAAAGTCTGTCCCTATTGCTCGACGCTCTACCGCTATTCGCCGAAGCTGAAGGCGACGGAAACGCTGCCGGCCGGATGCATCTACATCGAACAGGCCGCCTGAGACTTTCGCGACCAGCCCGATGAACGACACGCGTTCCCGGCAAATTGTCGTCGCCGGGGCCGGTGTCGCCGGATTGACCGCAGCCCTTGCATTCGCCTCGCGCGGCTACGCGGTTCGGGTGTTCGAACAGGCGCAGCGCCTGGAAGCTGCCGGCGCCGGCATCCAGCTCTCTCCAAACGCGACGCGCATCCTTCGCCAGCTTGGCGTGCTCGACCGGCTGCTGCCGGCAGCGGTGCGGCCGCAAGCCGTGGTGTTGAAGAAGGCCGCGACCTTGCGCGAACTGGCGCGCGTGCCGCTGGGGCAAGCCGCCGAAACCCGCTGGCAAGCACCCTATCTCGTCGCGCACAGGGCCGATCTGCAGAGCGCATTGACCGCGCGCGTTGCCGAGGTGCCGGATATCCATCTCACCACCGGCGCGCGCATCGGCGACGTTGCCTCCGGCCCGCATGGCATCACGGCGACGGCCGAGATCGACGGCAAGACCATCGAGGCGGAGGGCTTCCTGCTGGTCGGGGCCGATGGCGTCTGGTCATCGGTGCGCCCACTTGTCGACTCGGCCAAGGGGTCGGCTTCGCCAAGAAACCATTTCTCCGGCGAACTGGCCTGGCGCGCGACCATCGCAGCCGATAGCGCCGCGGGGCAGAGCTTTGCCGCCATCGGCGCCAGGGACTGCGTCACCACCTTCCTGCATCCCGGCTTCCATATGGTGGCCTATCCCGTCAGCAAGGGTGCGGCCTTCAATCTCGCGGCCTTCACCAGGGGCGACCGCATTGCCGAGGGCTGGTCCGGCAACGCCGACGCCGGGATCCTGACCCGAGCTCTTGCCGGCACTGCGGCAGAACTTGCCCGTCTGGTCGAGCAGGCCGGCCCGTGGACCGCGTGGCCGATCCACACTGTCGACCCGCAACAGCCCTGGACAACACCGAACGGCATGGCGCTGATCGGCGACGCCGCGCATGCGATGACCCCATTCGCGGCGCAAGGTGCGGCCATGGCGATCGAGGATGCAGCGACGCTTGCCGACGCCGTCTACGCCTCCCCTACGAACCCGCTGGCCGCGCTTGCGGTTTGGGAACAGTCACGGCGGCCGCGTGTCGCGCAGGTCGCCCGACGCGGCGCTGTCAACCGGCTGGCCTGGCATGCCGCAGGGCCGGTGGCGATTGCGCGCAACGTGTTCCTGAAAATGCGCTCGTCGGAAAAACTCGCGGCGGATTTGGACTGGCTCTATGGCTGGCGGGCACCGGAGGCTGACGAAAGCTGAAACCTGCGAAAGGTTGGCGGGACAGAGGGGGGTGTGAAGGAACGCGACACTCGCCAATTCGCGGAATGCCCACGCTAATTATACAGCCGCATCGATAGCCCGAGCGATACAGGCAGCGGGTTCCACCAGCCGGTGCGCAGGCCTGCGGTGCGCAAGGCGGCCGCCGTCCAGGTGTTGCAGCCGATCAGTGCGTTGAAATGGCCGTTGGCTTCGTAGAAGCCGTCGAACCTGGAATAGGCCGCGTCCGGAACGAGGATCGGGCCTTCCGGTCCGCGCTGGAAACTCGCATCGATGAAATCGAGCAACGCCGCGAACCGGTCCTCTGTGATGTCGAACCCCGCGATGTCAGGGGGCGGTTCGAGGATGTCACCGGCGACATCGACATGCATGACCGACGCGTCGAGGGTCAGTGCCTTCATCACCGGTACCGCCTTCAGCTCGGACCATGTCGGCGTCTCCAGGTAGAAGGCGCGACCGCCCCAGCCGAAGACGATGTAGCGGACCTCCGGCCTGTCGGCCGGTATGCCGGCGTCGACCAGGAAGTGGAAACGCTGGCGCACGGCATCGTCGACCGGGATGGCGATATCGGTGTGGATCGGATTGTTCAGCACCAGGATGTGGCGCGTCGCGGCGGGCATGGCGGCGGCCGCCGGCCACAGCGGCCGCGGCACGAGGGTGCCCGTCGTCACGGCGAGAGCGACGACAATCAACAGAAGGCCTAGAAAACGTCCCAGTCTCTTCATGAAAAGCGGCTCTGCAAAAGCGCTCCAGCGCGACAGGAACGGTCGCCTGTTATGCCATACGCAAAAGAGCCCGGCAGTGTTTCAGCCGGGCTCCTCGCAAACATCGAAAGCCTAGTGCAGGATCTGCGACAGGAACAGCTTCGTGCGCTCATGGCGCGGGTGGTCGAAGAACTCGGCCGGCGTGTTCTGCTCGACGATCTGGCCCTGGTCCATGAAGATCACCCGGTTGGCGACCTTGCGGGCAAAACCCATCTCGTGGGTGACGCACAGCATGGTCATGCCTTCTTCGGCAAGGCCAACCATGGTCTCCAGCACTTCCTTGATCATCTCCGGATCAAGCGCCGAGGTCGGCTCGTCGAACAGCATGATGCGCGGGTTCATGCACAGCGAGCGGGCAATCGCCACACGCTGCTGCTGGCCGCCGGAAAGCTGGCCGGGATATTTGTTGGCCTGTTCCGGGATCTTGACGCGCTTGAGGAAATGCATGGCGATTTCCTCGGCCTGCTTCTTCGGCGTCTTGCGCACCCAGATCGGCGCCAGCGTGCAGTTCTCCAGGATGGTCAGATGCGGGAACAGGTTGAAGTGCTGGAACACCATGCCGACCTCGCGGCGCACCTCGTCGATCTTCTTGAGATCGTTGGTCAATTCCTTACCGTCGACGATGATCTTGCCCTTCTGGTGCTCCTCCAGGCGGTTGATGCAGCGGATCATGGTCGATTTGCCGGAGCCGGAGGGGCCGCAGATGACGATGCGCTCGCCGCGCATCACTTTCAGGTTGATGTCCTTCAGCACATGGAACTCGCCATACCATTTGTGCATGGCGATGATGTCGATGGCGACATCGGTCGTCGAAATCTGCATCTTGGCGGCGTTGACCTTGATCTCTTCGGCGCTGACGGCATTTTCGGTGGCCATGAGAGGGATCCCCTTGTTCTTTTGTTTATGTTTAGCGTTTGTGGCCGGTGTCGAGCCGGCGTTCGGTGTACATTGAATAGCGCGACATGCCGAAGCAGAACAGCCAGAAGACGAAGGCGGCGAAGATCAGGCCGGACCTCGCCGTCTGCGCGGTTGCCCAGTTTGCATCGGAAAAATTCTGTTTGACGATGCCGAGCAGGTCGAACATCGAGATGATGATGACCAGGCTGGTGTCCTTGAACATGCCGATGAAGGTGTTGACGATGCCCGGGATGACCAATTTGAGCGCCTGCGGCATGACGATGAAATACATCTTCTGCCAATAGCCGAGGCCGAGCGAATCGGCACCTTCATATTGGCCCTTGGGGATCGCCTGCAGGCCGCCGCGCACCACTTCGGCCATATAGGCGGCGGCAAACAGCGACACGCCGATCAAAGCGCGCAGGAACTTGTCGAACGAAACGCCCTCCGGCAGGAACAGCGGCAGCATGACGCTGGCGAAGAACAGCACGGTGATCAGCGGGATGCCGCGCACCGTCTCGATGAAGACGACGCACAGCGTCTTGATGATCGGCATCTTGGAACGGCGGCCGAGCGCCAGCACGATGCCGAGCGGCAGCGACACGGCAATGCCGACGAAGGACAGGCTGAGCGTTACCAAGAGCCCGCCCCAAAGCGAGGTCTCGACATGCGGCAGGCCGAACATGCCGCCGACCAGCAGGACGAAGGCGACGATCGGCAGCACGAAGAACAGCAGAACCGCATTCAGCCCTTTGCGTGGCACCTTCGGCATCAGCATCGGCACCAGCAGCGCCACGAACAGGATGGCGACCAGGATCGGCCGCCAGCGCTCCTCGATGGGATAGCGGCCGAGCATGAACTGGCCGAACTTGGCATTGACGAAAGCCCAGCAGGCGCCGGTCCAGCCATCCGGCTGGATGCCGCCTTGCGCCACCGTGGCGCATACGGTCCGGTCCGGCCCCGTCCACACGGCGTTGATGAACGCCCAATTGATGATTTGCGGCAGGATCATCGCCACCAGGGCGATGCCGACGATTGTCAAAATGGTGTCGCCGGTAGACGCGATCAGGTTCTTGCGCACCCATGCGCCGAGGCCGGTGACGCTGGCGGGCGCCGGCTGCGCCAGCACCATTTCGGTGCGCACCCAGGACATATCATGTTCTTGCATGTCCTTACCTCACCTCTCCACCAGCGCCATCTTGGCGTTGAACCAGTTCATCACAAGCGAGGTCAGAAGGCTGATGGCGAGATAGATCACCATCATGATCACCACGCCCTCGACGGCCTGGCCGGTCTGGTTCAGCACTGTCCCGGCGGTCGCCGTCAGGTCCGGATAGCCGATGGCGATGGCCAGCGACGAGTTCTTGGTCAGGTTGAGATACTGGCTGGTCAGCGGCGGAATGACGATGCGCATGGCCTGCGGCACGACGACCAGCCGCAGGATCGATCCGGAACGCAATCCCAACGCTCCGGCGGCTTCCGTCTGGCCCGCGCTGACACCCCTGATGCCGGCACGCACGATCTCGGCGATGAAGGCGGCGGTATAGCAGGACAGCGCCAGATAAAGCGACAGGAACTCCGGCCGGACCTGAAAGCCGCCGGTCAGGTTGAAAGTCGACTGCTTGGGGTAATCGAAGCTCAGGGGAAAGCCGCTCAGCGCATAGGCGAGCAGCGGCAGCCCGACGATCAGCGCCGCGGATGTCCAAAACACCGGAAATTGCTGGCCGGTCGCCATCTGCCGTTGCCGCGCCTTGCGCGCGACGAACCACGCCATGGCGATGCCGACGAGCAGGGCGACGAAAATCAGCCATGAACCGTCGCCCCATACGGCGCGTGGAAAATAGAAACCGCGCTGGTTGAGAAAGGAGCCGAACGGCAAATTGATGCTGTCGCGTGGCGCCGGCAGCACGGCCAGCACGCCGGAATACCAGAAGAAGATGACCAGCAGCGGCGGGATGTTGCGGAAGACCTCGACATAGACGGTGCAGATCTTCCTGATCAGCCAGTTCTTCGAGAGCCGGCCGATGCCGATGACGAAGCCGATGATTGTCGCGGTGATGATGCCGACGATGGCGACGATGACCGTGTTGAGGAGGCCGACCAGAATGGCGCGGCCATAGGTCGAATCCGACGAATAGGCGATCGCGCTCTCGCTGATATCGAAGCCGGCGCGGCCCTTGAGGAAGCCGAAGCCTGAAGCGATGCGCAACCGCGTCAGGTTGTCGATGACGTTGTGGGCAATCCACCAGACGCCCGCCACCAGCAGCACGACGACCAGCACCTGGAAGAATATGCCCCGGATTTTCGGATCGTTGATGAAGGAGCCGCGGCTGGGCTCCTCGCGAAGTACGTCCTGCGATGCCATTCGACCGTCCCCTGGAAAGAGAAACCGGGAGGCAGATGATCTGCCTCCCGGATCACATTTCGATCAGCGGATCGGCGGCGCGTATTGCAGGCCGCCCTTGGTCCACAGCGCGTTGATGCCGCGCGCGATCTTCAGCGGGCTGCCCGAGCCGACATTGCGCTCGAACATTTCGCCATAATTGCCGACGGCCTTGACGATGTTGACCACCCAGTCATTGGAGACGCCGAGATCGGTACCGATCTTGGTGTCGGCTTCCTGGCCGAGAACGCGCTTGATCTCGGGGCTGGCCGAGTTCTTCATCTCATCGACATTGGCCTTGGTGATGCCGAGCTCTTCAGCCTGCAGCAGCGCAAAATAGGTCCATTTGACGATGTGGTACCACTGGTCGTCGCCCTGGCGAACGGCAGGTCCGAGCGGCTCCTTGGAGATGATCTCGGGCAGCACGACATGGTCGGCCGGCGATCCCAGCGTCAGGCGTATGCCATAGAGGCCCGACTGATCGGTGGTGTAGACGTCGCAGCGGCCGGCATCATAGGCGGCGTTGACCTCTTCCAGCTTTTCGAAGACGACGGGATTGTACTCCATCTTGTTGGCCTTGAAGTAGTCGGCGAGGTTCAGCTCGGTGGTGGTGCCGCTCTGCACGCAGACGGCTGCGCCCGAGAGCTGCAATGCCGAATTGACACCCGGCAGCTTCTTGGCGTTGATCATGAAACCCTGGCCGTCATAATAGGTGACGCCGATGAAATTCAGGCCGAGTGCCGTATCGCGGTTGATGGTCCAGGTGGTGTTGCGCGACAGGATGTCGATCTCGCCCGACTGCAGCGCGGTAAACCGCTCCTTGGCGCTGAGCGGCGTGAACTTGACCCTGGAGCCGTCACCGAAGACGGCGGCCGCGACAGCGCGGCAGAAATCCGCATCGATGCCTTGCCAGTCACCCTTGTCGTCCGGCGCCGAAAAGCCGGCCAGGCCGGTGGAGACGCCGCACTGGATGAAGCCCTTCGCCTTGACGGTGTCGAGCGTGGCCGCCGACGCGGCGGACGCCATCAATCCAAGCGTGGCGGCGCCTAGAATGCCGATAGCAATGTGTTTCATGACCCACAGACCCTTTTCTCTGTTTTTCAGGAGTAAATCCTGATTTTTTTCTCCCGTGTGAACGCGGCTTCATCCCGGCCCATCCCGAAACCCCGCATCGTAACCGACGCGCCGCCTCCCATTCACAAATGTCATCGAAGGCGATAATTCCTGTGAGGTCAAGGGAAATG
This sequence comes from Mesorhizobium sp. M7A.F.Ca.CA.002.09.1.1, assembly GCF_003998555.1. Classification (NCBI taxonomy): domain Bacteria; kingdom Pseudomonadati; phylum Pseudomonadota; class Alphaproteobacteria; order Hyphomicrobiales; family Phyllobacteriaceae; genus Mesorhizobium; species Mesorhizobium sp. M7A.F.Ca.CA.002.09.1.1. Next base: position 8,112 of record NZ_RZRR01000115.1, read on the forward strand.
ACCCAAACCCGAAGAGTTTGAAAACCGATTGCCGTAAATGCCTGATTTACAGACAAACACGCCCGCGAATTAGTCAGCAGGGGCCAATAAAGGCGGCAAAGCTGATGCAACGCCAACGCGGGGCCGATACCGGCCGCGGCAGCGAAATCCATCCCGGGCAAATACCTCGTGGTTGTTGACCTCCGCGTGGGGCGAACTACCATGTCCCAAGATTGTCTTCTGACGATTTACTGGCGGCTGCAGTCCAATACAGGTCGCAGACGAAGACTGTTCTCAAGAGGCTTGAAAGACGATCCAGGTCCCGATGCCAGCCATCAACGCGCCTGAAACGCGCGGAATCAGCTGCCCGGTCGGCACCGTCTTCTCCAGCAGGACGAGGATGGCGATGCCGGCGATCCACAGCACGTTCATGACGCCACCGACGAACAGCAGAGCCATCAGCGCCCAGCAGCACCCCAGACAGTAGGCGCCGTGATCGATGCCCAGCCGGAGCGCGCCGAGCGGAGCGGAGCGGAATCCGCCATGGCCGGCCAGGAACGCGATCGGGGCCTGACATTGGCGCAGGCAGACGCCCTTCATCGGCGTCCATTGATAGAGACCGGCGGCGATCAGGACGAGGCCGCCGAGGACCGCGCTGCCGGTCGCCATCGAGGGGTCGAGCAAGGCAAGACGGGCGAGCAGCCATTGCGCACCGGTCGCCACGAGGCTGAAGACGGCCCAGACGGCGAGGTAGCCGGCAAAAAACCATCCCGTCGAAGCGATGGGCCTGCCATCCGCCCGCGCCTTGCGGCCGACACCGGCATAGAGCAGCAACATCGGTGCGACCGAAGGCGTCATCATGCCGACCATCATCACCGCCCACATCGTGAAGGTGAAAGCGAAATCGGCCAATGCCCAGGCCCGGATGCCTGGCGCCACGGCGGCGCCCATATCCATGCCGCCCATACCCATGTTCGACCCGTCCATATTCGACATGTCCATTCCGGCCATGTCACCGCCTCCGCTGTCCGGCAAGGCGGAGCCGGGCATGACCATGTCGGTGGCGAGCCACAGCACATAGGCCCAGGCGAGCACGGCAATCACCACGAGCGCGGCCATCACGACCGCGCGATCGCGCCGCAGCACCGCCTCGAGGGCCGTGTCGCCCATTGGATCAGGTCAATGC
>NZ_RZRR01001161.1:0-1428 GCF_003998555.1 Mesorhizobium sp. M7A.F.Ca.CA.002.09.1.1
CCTTCACCCTGCCCGCGCGCGTCGAGCATCTGCAGCTCACCGCGGAATTTCTGCAGCACGACTTCCGTCGTGTACTTGTCGGCGCCGGTCTGGTCCTGCCATTTGCGCGTCTGCAGCTGGCCCTCTACATAGACCTTCATGCCCTTCTTCAAATACTGCTCCGCCACCTTGGCGATGCCCTCATTGAAGATGACGACGTTGTGCCATTCGGTCTTTTCCTTGCGCTCGCCGGAATTCTTGTCACGCCAGCTTTCCGACGTCGCAATGCGAATGTTGACGACCGGCTCGCCCGAGTTGAGGCGACGGATTTCGGGATCCGCGCCGAGGTTGCCGACCAAAATGACCTTGTTGACGCTACCCGCCATGATATTTCTCCGCGCTCATCCGAAACAAATTTTTTTGTCGCAGCACCTTACAGGCTGCAGGCGTCAGCCGCTTGCCGTGGCTGCCTTTACCCACAAGGTTTTTGTTCCCTGTTCGTTCTATGGTGCAGATGACGTTCTGTCAATGTTTGTCAGCAAGATGTAGTGTCCCGGCCGGAAATTTCCATGAAATCGGATCTGACCGGGGGCGATCAAATGAAGTCTGTCGCACATGAGGACCAGCAGCGCGAGCAATGGCGAGCAGGTGTGGAAACACGCATGCATGTGTCGGCCAGCAATGGTGCATCGCAACTTTGCATATTCGAGCAATGGGTCGAGCCCACGGTCGGCGCCCCAACGCATTGGCATCCCGTGGAGGAAGTGCTGACCGTTATCGCCGGTAGGGCTGAGATGTGGATCGACGATGAGCATACAGTCGTGACATCGGGCCAGTCTCTCGTTGTCCCCGCGAACAGGAAACACGGGTTCAAGAACGCCGGCACTGGAACGCTTCACATCCACGCCGTCCTTGCGTCGCCGATTTTCGAGGCGACGTTCGATGGGCCTGCCGGAATGGTGAGACGCTGGCTTCCGACAATCTCGTAAAACAGTGCTTGCCAAATCAATAAGTATTCACTTATGCTTTTGACATGATCGAAGCAGAGATTTTTCGCGCACTGGCCGACCCGACGCGCCGCGCCGTCTTTGAGCGGCTAGCCGCAGGCGAGATGAGCGTGTCGGAATTGCGCACCGGTATGACGGTGTCGCAGCCCGCGGTGTCGCAGCATTTGGCCGTCCTGCGTGGCGCAGGCCTGGTGGTCGAGCGGCGAGCCGGCCGCAACGCCTATTACCGCGCCGATCCGCAGGGGCTCGCTCCCTTGCTCTCCTGGATCGAACGCTACCGGACTTTCTGGCCGGAACGCATCGAAAGGCTGAAGGCGGTTTTGAAGGACATGGATCAATGAACGACAGGGGATCAATGGCCGACGAAAGCCATCGCGAAGTCTCTCCGGATGCGCTCGAGTTCGAGTACGACCTTGCCGAGCCGCCGGAAAAGGTCTGGCGG
>NZ_RZRR01001162.1:0-1427 GCF_003998555.1 Mesorhizobium sp. M7A.F.Ca.CA.002.09.1.1
GTGGCAGCCGCCCTTTCCGAATGCGAATACGCACCCGCCGCCCTGGTGCGCCGTCTTTGCGAGGAACCGGTCGACATTGCCGCGCCGTTGCTCATCCGCTCACGCGCCGTCAGCGACATCGATCTCATCGCCCTGATCGGGCGACATGGCCTGCCGCATGCGCGTGCCATTGCGCGCCGCAAGGGCTTGAACCCGACCATTGCTGACCTGATCAGGGCCCTCGAGAGGCCAACCCTGGTGCGCGCGCCGGACCCGGATGCGAACGCCGCTGGGGCAGACAAGATCGCGCCAGCGAGCGCGGATACCGCCTCCGGCGAGCCAGCCCGGGAACAGACACTCGGCATCGCGGCCGAGAATGCACGGCGCAGGCTGCGCTCGATGATGCGCACCGGCGACGAGAAGACAGCGACCGCCGAGCCTTTCAAGGGCGCCGACACCTATATGAAATTGCGCGAGACAGCGCTGACGGGAAACGCCGCGTTCTTCCAGACCGCGCTCGCCGATGCGCTCGACATCGATTTCGAGACCGCGCGATCGCTCACCGCCAACCAGAATTATGCCTCGCTGCTTGTCGCCTTGCGCTCGCTCGACCTCAGCGAAGACAGGGCCTTCCTGGTCACGGTTGCCGTCTATCCCAGCCAGTTCCCGCACCCGCAGGCTATCCGGACTTTCCTCGACCGCTACCGGCTGCTGCATCGCGAGGCGGCCCAGGACAAGATGCGGTCGTGGAGAGCGGAAATCCTTTCAAGGGTGGTTCGCGGCGCAGCACCTGCCAACAGCGATACACGCACCGCTTCGAACAGCGACGATGCGGCGGCTTCTTCCGGCCTCAGGGCGTCTTCACGGAAATAAGCTCCTCGACGGGCACGGCACCGGCCTCGATTTCGACCACCCAGATGTCGGGATCGAATTTTTTCTCCCGTTCCAGCCTGGCTTCGAGCACCGCGGGATCGTCACCAGCTCCGAGCAGAGTGAAAAACCGGTCGTCGGGCTTGGCCGAATCATAGCTTGTCTGCGGCGCCGGCCCGAACAGGGCAACCTCACCCAGCCTGCCCCGCGCCAGCACGAACACAGCGCCGGCCTCGGTCGCGCCACGCTTGACCACGGCGGCAAATCCACCGGCGCCGAAAATCCGGCGCAACAGGGCCGAAACCCACAGATCCGATGTGACGCGCATGAGAGAGCTCCCGAAACTGCCGGTTCTCTATCGATATTTCCGCCGCTCGGCGAGCCGTCGTTTCGGCCGTCAGTTGGTCAGGCCGATCTCGCGCATCTTGACATAGACGATCTCATCGGGCTCGCCGGTCTGCGGCAGCCCGAACAGCGACTGGAATTCCTTGATCGCCGCCTTTGTGCGCGCGCCGACGACACCATCCAGCTGCATGTCGTCATTGCCGAACGCCTTGAGCCCGGCCTGGATCTTGACG
>NZ_RZRR01001163.1:0-1425 GCF_003998555.1 Mesorhizobium sp. M7A.F.Ca.CA.002.09.1.1
GCTGGTGATGGCATGATGGTATCCAGCATCAGCCTGTCGAAACGCGACCGCCTCGCCTCGGCCGTCCTGATTGCTGCGGTCGTGCTGTTCTCCTGCGTCATGGCCTACGCGGCCGACCTGCCGGCGCTGACCGGCCGTGTCGTCGACAATGCCGGCATCATCGACGCCGCGACCAGGGCGGCGCTGACCCAAAAACTCGCCGATTTCGAGACGAAAGGCTCCGACCAGATCGTCGTCGCGACGATTCCCAGCCTCGATGGCGAGGAGATCGAGCCTTACGCCAACCGGCTGTTCCGCTTCTGGAAACTTGGCCAGGCGGGCGAGAACAATGGCGTGCTGCTGCTGGTTGCCCCGAACGACCGCAAGATGCGCATCGAGGTCGGTTATGGGCTGGAAGGCACGCTGACCGACCTGCACACCAAGCTGATCATCGAAAATGACATGGTGCCGGCCTTCCGCGCCGGGGACTTCTCCGGCGGCATCAGCAAAGCCGTCGATGACATGGTCATGGTGCTGGAGGGCAATCCGGCGGAGCTGGAGGCGCGCGGCGAGCGCAACCAGCAAGCGCCTTTCGATTCCGACGACCTGTTCTTCGCCGTCTTCATCAGCATCTGGGCGATCATCTTCTTCGGCAGCATTGCGGCTTCCGTGCTGCCGCCGATCTTCGGCCAGAAGCTTGGCCCCGGCCGCTACCGCTGGCTTGGCATGACCTTCGAGCCAAGCCGGCGATCCTCCAGTGGCGGCTGGTCGTCGGGGAGTTCCGGCGGCGGCTGGTCTTCGGGGTCAAGCGGCGGTGGCGGATTTTCCGGTGGCGGCGGCTCGTCGGGTGGTGGCGGTTCTTCAGGAAGCTGGTGAGACAGATCATGGCAACACGACCAATCAGCCCGCAGGATCATGAGCGCATCGCAACCGCGATCCACGCCGCCGAGGAGAAAACCGACGGCGAAATCTACTGTGTCGTGGCGCATGCCAGCGACGGCTATTTCTTCCCGGCCGCCTTCATGGCGACCGTGTGCATGCTGTTCGTCAGCCTGGCGGTCGGCTACGGTCTGGAGGCCTGGTGGCTGTCGATCCGGCTGCCGCATTTCGTCCTCGCCCAGCTCCTGGCGCTTGCCTGCGTGCTGGCCTTGTTGTGGGCGCTGCCTGGTATGCGCATCCACCTGGTGCCGAGGCGGCTGCGCTACCAGGCGGCGCACGCCAACGCGATCAAGCAGTTCCTCGCCCGCAACGTCCACCGCACCACGGCGCGCACCGGCGTGCTGGTCTTCGTCTCGATCGCCGAGCGCTATGCCGAGGTGGTTGCCGATTCGGGTATCGACGCCAAGGTCGGCCAGCATGTCTGGGACGGCGTCGTGCGCGACCTTACCGCGCATGCCGGCGACGACCGGCTTGCGCGGTAAGGTCGCGCACGACGCCGTCCCAGAC
>NZ_RZRR01001164.1:0-1424 GCF_003998555.1 Mesorhizobium sp. M7A.F.Ca.CA.002.09.1.1
GGCGAGGCGAACTCGGCCGCACAAGTGTCGATGCGTTTATAAACAGGATGAACGTCGAGCTTTTCGCGAGCTTTCTGAATCACTTCGGCGTCGGTCTTCGTCAGCGACGCGAGGCGGGCATCGGAGAAACCCATGGCCTTCAGCATGCGCAGGTTGACGGCATCCTCGGGAATGCCGTGCTCGCGGATGCGGGCTTCCATGGCGACGATGCCGGCGATCTGTTCGAGGAACCACGGGTCGATCTTGCACATGGCGTGCACGTCCTCCAACGAGGTGCCCATGCGGATCGCCTGCGCCACCATGCGCAGCCGATCGGGCGTCGGCGTGCCGAGCGCTGCGCGGATGGCGTTGCGGTCGTCGGCATGGTTGGCGGAACCGAGGCCCCCATGGCTGAGACCGGGAATCTCGATCTCGTCCAGACCAGTCAGGCCGGTTTCAAGTCCACGCAGCGCCTTCTGCAGCGATTCCTGGAAGGTGCGGCCGATGGCCATGACTTCGCCGACCGACTTCATGGCGGTGGTCAGCACCGGCTCGGCGCCGGGGAATTTCTCGAAGGCAAAGCGCGGGATCTTCGTGACGACGTAGTCGATGCTCGGTTCGAACGAGGCTGGCGTCGCGCCGCCGGTGATGTCGTTCTCCAGCTCGTCCAGCGTGTAGCCGACGGCGAGTTTTGCCGCGATCTTGGCGATCGGGAAGCCGGTCGCCTTGGAGGCAAGTGCCGACGAGCGCGAGACGCGCGGGTTCATCTCGATCACCACCAGGCGGCCATCGGCCGGGTTGACGGCGAACTGCACGTTGGAACCGCCGGTCTCGACGCCGATCTCGCGCAGCACGGCGATCGAGGCGTTGCGCATCATCTGGTATTCTTTGTCGGTCAGCGTCAGCGCCGGGGCGACGGTGATCGAATCGCCCGTATGCACGCCCATCGGGTCGATGTTCTCGATCGAGCAGACGATGATGCAATTGTCCGCTCTGTCGCGGACGACCTCCATCTCATACTCCTTCCAGCCGAGCACGCTCTCCTCGATCAGCACTTCGGTGGTCGGCGAGGCGTCGAGGCCGGACTGGACGATCTCGTAGAATTCGGCGCGGTTGTAGGCGATGCCGCCGCCGGTGCCGCCCATGGTGAAGGACGGGCGGATGATGGCCGGCAGGCCGACATGGTCGAGCGCCTGGGCGGCGATCGCCATGCCATGGCTGATATAGCGCTGCTTGCGGTCGCCTTCGCCGAGGTTCCAGCGGGTTTCCAGCGCATCGAGCGCGGCGTCGAGATCGGCCGGCTTCTCGGCCTTGAGCGCCGCGCGCTCGGCCTCATGCGTCTTGCGGTCGGTGTTCTTGACGTCGGTGGCGTTGGCCAGCATCGACTTCGGCGTTTCCAGGCCGATCTTCTTCATCGCCTCGCGAAACAGCGCGCGGTCCTCGGC
>NZ_RZRR01001165.1:0-1423 GCF_003998555.1 Mesorhizobium sp. M7A.F.Ca.CA.002.09.1.1
GCTCGACGTGCCGGCGACCAACAGGACATCGGCCGGCATTTGGCGCTGATCGCCGGCACGTCGAGCTGCGTCATGGCGATGTCACCGGATCCGCAGCCCTTCGCCGGCGTCTGGGGTCCCTATTACGGCGCGGCGCTGCCCAGGCTGTGGCTGTCGGAAGGCGGCCAGTCGGCGACCGGCGCCCTGCTCGACCACATCATCCGCTGGCACGGCGCCGGCGGCGAGCCGGATGCCGCCATGCATGCGAAGATCGCCAGGCGTGTCGCCGAGCTGCGCGCCACCGAGGGCGACAACCTTGCCGCGCGGCTGCATGTGCTGCCCGATTTTCATGGTAACCGCTCACCGCTCGCCGATCCGCATGCCGTCGGCGTCGTCAGCGGGCTGACGCTGGACTCCTCCTTCGACAGCCTGTGCAAACTCTACTGGCGCACCGCCGTCGGCATCGCGCTCGGCGTGCGCCACGTGCTGGAGGCGCTGAACGAGAACGGCTATCTGATCGATACGCTGCATGTCACCGGCGGCCACACCAAGAACCCGCTGTTGATGGAGCTCTATGCCGACGCCACCGGCTGCACGGTGATCGAGCCGCTGGCCGACGAGGCGGTGCTGCTCGGCACCGGCATGATCGCCGCCACCGCGGCCGGGCTGTTTCCCGACCTCAACGCGGCCTGTCTTGCCATGCAGCAAGGCGGCAGGACGCGCGCGTCGAACCCGAAATCATCAGGGCGTTTCGACCGCGACTACAAGGTTTTCCTCGAGATGCACCGCCAGCGGCGGATGCTGGACGCGATCCGCTAGAGCACCGGGGCCGGTCCCTGGCTCAATCCGTTCCCGTCCCTCCTCTCTTGCCTTCATGTCGCGTTTCGTCCAGAAGCTGACGCAAACGCCGCGAAACCGAAGGTTTTGCCGTTTGAAATGCGGCTTCCGGCTTTAATGCCGACGTGCCGTATCTGGAAAGAGCGGAACAATGTCTGCGATCGAAGCCGGCGCTCGCGCGCCGGAAAATCTTTGGCGTCAGGAAATCAGGGCGACGCTGGCGCTCGCCTGGCCGATGGTGCTGACCAATCTCGGCCAGACCGCGATGACGGCCACCGACGTCATGATGATGGGCCGGCTGGGGCCGGATACGCTGGCCAGTGGCGCGCTTGGCGCCAACCTCTATTTCATGCCGCTGATCTTCGGCCTCGGCCTGATGCTGGCGACATCGCCGATGATCGCCACCGAGCTTGGCCGCCGCCGCTATTCGGTGCGCGACCTGCGCCGCACCGTGCGCCAGGGCCTGTGGCTGGCGATCCTGATCTCGATCCCAATCTGGCTCGTGCTTTGGCACGGCGAAGGCATTCTGCTGGCCATGGGCCAGGAACCGGCACTGGCGCATCAGGCCGGCATCTATCTGCGCTGGCTCGAATGGGCGGTGCTGCCC
>NZ_RZRR01001166.1:0-1421 GCF_003998555.1 Mesorhizobium sp. M7A.F.Ca.CA.002.09.1.1
CATCCTGCAGCGCACGACGCGCTGCAGGATGTCTTCGCGCGGATCAAGGCCGAAAATCTCGTCGGAGAGTTCCACCTTGCCGGCGTCCTTGCCGCCCAGCGTTGTGATCTTGAGATCCATTATTCCGCTCCCTCTGTGGCCGGAGCCTCGTTCTTGGCGCCACTTTCGGCAGCAACGGCGCGGATCGCGGCAGGCTTCGGCGCATTGGCCGGCAGTGCCACCTTGGCCGCATCGCGAACCAGGATCCAGGCGCCCTTCGATCCGGGAACCGCACCGCGGATCAGGATCAGGCCGCGGTCGGCGTCGGTCGATACGATCTCGACATTCTGCGTGGTGACGCGGGTGTCGCCCATGTGGCCAGCCATATGCTTGCCCTTGAACACCTTGCCCGGGTCCTGGCGCTGGCCGGTCGAACCGTGCGTACGGTGCGAAACCGAGTTACCGTGCGTTGCACGGCCACCGCCCATGTGGTGGCGCTTGATGACGCCCTGAAAGCCCTTGCCGATCGTCGTGCCCGTCACATCGACCTTCTGGCCGGCGACGAAGTGCTCGACGGTGATCTCGGCGCCGACATCGATCATGTTGTCGGCGGAGACGCGGAACTCGGCGACCTTCGCCTTCGGCTCGACGGAAGCGGTCGCGAAATGGCCGCGCATCGCCTTCGACGTGTTCTTCACCTTGGCAAGGCCAACGCCGAGCTGAACGGCGGTGTAGCCATTCTTCTCTTGCGTGCGCTGGGCCACGACCTGGCAGTTCTCCATCAGGAGAACGGTGACGGGAACATGTTCCCCGGCATCGTTATAGATGCGGGTCATTCCCACCTTCTTTGCAATCACACCTGAACGCATCGGTTCAATTCCTTTAGAGTTCCGGGCCAGGGGCACCGCCCCTTACCGCGCTCTCATTCCCTTAGAGCTTGATCTCGACGTCGACGCCGGCGGCCAGATCGAGCTTCATCAAAGCATCGACCGTCTGCGGGGTCGGATCGACGATGTCGAGCAGACGCTTGTGCGTGCGCATCTCGAACTGCTCGCGGCTCTTCTTGTCGACGTGAGGCGACCGGTTGACCGTGAACTTTTCGATCCGCGTCGGCAGCGGAATGGGGCCGCGGACGTTTGCACCGGTACGCTTGGCCGTCGACACGATTTCCTTCGTCGAGGCGTCGAGCACGCGGTGGTCAAACGCCTTAAGGCGGATGCGGATATTCTGTCCGTTCATGCGTCACTTCCTTGTTCTGGCGCGGCGCGGGCAACTCCCGCGCCCGCGACAGATCGGTTTAAGTCCAAATTACTCTTTGATGGTGACGACGATGCCGGCACCGACGGTGCGGCCGCCTTCACGGATAGCGAAGCGCAGCTTCTCTTCCATGGCGATCGGCACGATCAGCTCGACATCGACCGTGATGTTGTCGCCCGGCATCA
>NZ_RZRR01001167.1:0-1419 GCF_003998555.1 Mesorhizobium sp. M7A.F.Ca.CA.002.09.1.1
GTGTCGAGTTTCGGTGTCGCGCAATATCTGCACGGCTATGACCCGGCACTGCTTGCCGCGATCGAGGAGGCTGCCCTGAAGCTCAAGGCCAGCCATGCCGTGCACAAGCACCTCGATCTGACCTTCATCACCGGGGCCGACCGTTACATCCCCGAGATCAGGGAATTGCTGCATGACAAGCTGCGCCTGGAGCGGCTGTCCGACATGATGGGCACCAAGCTGGAGCCCTATCCGCTGTCGATCGTCGGCTCGACGGTCACCTTCATGAATCCAGGGACGGCGCCGTGGAGTGGCATTGCGATGGCGTTCCGGTCACCGAGCTCATTCCGCTGTCGATCAGCAATCCGCTGGTCGGCGGCCACCTCGAAATCTATTGCGACGACTCCGAAACCGGCCGCGCCATTCTCGAATCCGGCCGCGAGATCCCGCGCAACAGTGTCATGCGCATCGATCACAAGATGAACTACGCGACGCTCGGCCAGTTCCTGGGCGTCCTGCATCGCACCGCGCCGATCCGGTTCGGCGAGCGCGTCACGCTGGTGCTCAACCAGCGCTCGGTGGCCAAACCCTATGTCGACGACAACAGAATGTTCTATCTCGCCGCCGACAATGACCACGACCGTGAGTGGGTCAGCGAACTGGCCGAAGATGTCTGGACCAACCAGCTCCCGGCCTACCGTCGGTTCGAGGCGGAGCATCCCGTGCCCGCCGCCGTCGATGCTCCGGTTCCGGGCGGAGCCAGGGAATCATGATAGTGAACCATGATCCCGAAAAGTCGGAACCGGTTTTCGGACAGGATCATGGTCGAACAGCAAAATAGAATCCCATGCCGATTGTTTCGGCAGGGATCCGGCTCGATATCCGCGTTGGTCTTCGCTGCCGGTGCGGTGGCGTTGTGGTCCACCAATGCCCTGGTCGGCAAATCCCTGCTGACCGGCCACCCGGTGTCGCAGGTCCAGTTCCTGCAATTTGCAGGCGCTGCACTCGTCTTCGCCGCCATCCGATTGATGAGCCGGGCCATCCGATTGATGAGCCGGGAAAGAGTAGCACCGGTCACGGCCGGGGCGGCGCTCATCTCTCTCGCGGTCGGCTTCATCGGCCTGGTCGGCACCATGGTGCTGCAATACATCGCCTTCGCTTCGATGCCGGTGATCGAGGCCAATCTGGTCGCCTACACCTGGCCGTTGATGGTCGCGGCGGCAGTCATTGCCTTGGAAAATCCGCGGCGTCCGGCACTGTTGGGTCTCGCCGCGGTGGTAGGCTTCATCGGCGTCGCGCTGGTGATTTCGGGAGGGCGCAACCAATCCTGGCTCGACGGCGATCTGGTCGGGTATCTCGCCGCATTCGGGTCGGCGCTGTGCATGGCCTTCTATTCGATCATGGTGGGACGGGTCGCCACCCCAGCCGATCGCCTGTTGC
>NZ_RZRR01001168.1:0-1415 GCF_003998555.1 Mesorhizobium sp. M7A.F.Ca.CA.002.09.1.1
GGACAGATGGGTGCGCCGTAGAGCAAGGACCTGCGCTCGCTCTAATTCCCCAGCGCTTCCTTGATCGCGGCATTGCCACGCGTAACCGCATTGTCGAGCGCCTGCTGCGCGGTCTGCTGGCCGGCGAGCATCTTCTCGAACTCCTCGTTCTGGATATCGCGCACCTGCGGCAGATTCGGCAGACGTACGCCCTTGGAATTGTCGGTCGGCGTCTTACCCGTCATCTGCAGGATCGGGGTCTCGCGGCCGACATTCTTGTCATAGAAACCGGACTTCTTGGTCGCTTCATAAGCCGCCAGCGTTACCGGCAGATAACCCGACTTCTGGTGCAGGTATTCTTGCACCTCGGTCTTCGACAGGTAGGCGAAGAAGGCCGCGACGCCCTTGTATTCCTCATCGGATTTGTCCGCGAAAACCCACAGGCTGGCGCCACCCGGCGTCGTGTTCTGCGGCGCACCCTTGGCGTCGCTGTCATACGGCAATTGGCCAATGCCGTAATTCATGCCGGACTTGACGATATCGCCAAGTCCGCCGGACGATTCGGTCATGATCCCGCATTCGCCCGCAAGGAAGATCTGCTTGGCTTCGGAGGTGCGGCCGCCATATTTGAAGGTGCCGTCCTTGGCGAGGTCCGCCAGCGCCTGGAAATGGTTGACGAAAATCGGCGCGTTGATCTTGAGCTCGACATCGCCGCCGGCCAGACCGTTCTGCTGGGTGGCCCATGACACGTCATTCCAGGCCGCGAAATTCTCCAGATGTATCCAGGTCAGCCAGGTCGAGGTGTAGCCGCAGGCGGCCGCGCCGCTCGCCTTGATCTTCTTGGCGTCTTCCCACACTTCATTCCAGGTCTTGGGTGGGCTATCGACGTCGAGACCAGCCTTCTTGAAGATATCCTTGTTGTAATAAAGGATCGGCGAGGAGGAGTTGTAGGGGAAGGAGAGCATGGTGCCGTCCGGCTTCGAATAATAGCCGACTATGCCTGGCAGATACTGGCTCTTGTCGAAGGTCATTCCAGCGCTGGTCAACACATCGGCTGCGGGCTTGATGGCACCTTCGGCCGCCATCATCACGCCGGTGCCGACGTCGAACACCTGGATGATGTCTGGCGCCTGGCCCGCGCGGTAGGCGGCAATGCCGGCATTCAGCGTCTCGGGATACGTGCCTTTGAACACCGGAACGAGCTCATAGTCGCTCTGGCTGGCATTGAAATCTTTGGAGATCTTGTCGACGACTTCGGCATTGGCGCCAGTCATGGCGTGCCACCAACTGATCTGCGTGACGGCAAAAGCGGAGGTTGAGGAAAGCGTCATAAAGGTAGCGGCAACACCGGCCGCGAAGCCGAAGGACTTCATGTTTCATCTCCCGTTTGTCATTGGCGAAAGGGGGCACTCCCGCGAAGGCAATATGTGTCGCTC
>NZ_RZRR01001169.1:0-1413 GCF_003998555.1 Mesorhizobium sp. M7A.F.Ca.CA.002.09.1.1
CTTCTCCACCGATACGGCATCGGGTTCGGGTGGCCTCAACGCGGCGCGCATCGTCGCCGATACCGTCGATGCCATGGAAGACGGCAGGCTGAAGCTGTTTGGCCAGGAAATCCATCTTCTGGGCCGTCCCTGGCAGGAAAGCCGTCATGTCGAAGTCTTGGCCAGGCTCGCCGCACGCAACGGCCGGCTGGTGCCACCCGGCGAGTTCATTCCGGTGGCCGAGCGGTTCGGCATCGCGTCGCGGCTCGACCGCTGGATCATCCGCACCGCGCTGTCGCGGCATGGTGCCGCCTTGCGTTCGGGGGCGCTGACGCTTGGCTTCAATCTGTCGGCGCAGACGCTGAGCGATCCGCAGCTTTGGGACTTCGTCGACAGCGTCATAGAAGAAACCGGGGCGCCGCATTCGGGCATCGGCTTCGAGATCACCGAAACCGCCGCCGTCACCAATTTCGATGCCGCCGAACAGTTCGTGCGCAAGGCGCGCGAGCGGCGTTGCCGGGTCGGCCTCGATGATTTCGGAGCCGGCATGAGCTCGTTCGAATATCTCCGGCGGTTCCCCGTCGACACGATCAAGATCGACGGTTCCTTCATCGAGCACATCACGCAAAGCCGCTTCGACCGCGAGATCGTGCTGGCCATCACCAGCATTGCCCGTAGCCTCGGCTGCGACGTGGTCGGTGAGAAGATCGAACGGCAGGACACGCTGGCCATGTTGAGCGACATGGGGGTCGCCTTCGGCCAGGGATTTTTGCTGCACCGGCCGGAGCCGCTCGAGCGAATTGTCGCGCGCGCAACCAAGGGAGCGACGGCCCGCAAGGCATCGTGATCCGGGTGCGGCGAGTTTCAGGCCAGGCCGGACTGGCCTGAAACTCGACACTTTCTATCCGGTTCGCCGCGCCGTCGATTGCGGGAACTCCAGCACTCCAGCCTCGGGTCGCCTGTGCTGCGCCTCCGTCACCGCTTCGATCAACAGATCGAGCGCGTCACAGGCGGCACGGCTCGTCTCGTCATTGCCCTGCAGATAATGATAGGCGCGTTCGAGGTGGATGCGGGCGGCTGAAAAATCGCTGGTCAATGGTCCCTCCATGATCCCGCCCTAAAAAGAGCTTGCCGGAGACGAGGGAACGCCGGGTAAATATCCACAAGCGGCTTTTATTCAAATGCCGCCGAATGTTGTGAGCAGACGCGCGGCGTTGAAGCTGCCGATCTCCCCTACGAGGGGGAGATTGGCAGTTTCAACGCCGCACAGCTACACTGCGGCCCCTTGCGCAAGGTGACATCGATGATCGTCCAGGCCTGCATCAACGGCGCGCGTCCGCGCGATTTCCACCCGAAGCTGCCGCTGACTGCCGAGGCAATGGCCAGCGATGCGGCAGCCTGCGTCGCCGCTGGAGCGGCCGAACTGCATATCCA
>NZ_RZRR01001170.1:0-1412 GCF_003998555.1 Mesorhizobium sp. M7A.F.Ca.CA.002.09.1.1
AGCCGACACCCTCATAGAGCGTGTAGATCGCCTCGTTGATCATCGGCAGCAGGATGCGGTTGACGATGAAAGCAGGAAAATCCTCCGAGACCGTGATCGTCTTGTCGAGCTGCTTCACATAGGTCTTGGCTGCCTCGAAGGTCTGGTCCTCGGTGGCGATGCCGCGCACCAGTTCGACCAGCTTCATCAGCGGCACCGGGTTCATGAAATGTATGCCGATGAACCGCTCGGGCCGGTCGGTCTGCGCGGCAAGCCGCGTGATCGAGATCGACGAGGTGTTGGTCGCCAGGATGGCTTCGGGATTGAGCTGCGGACAAAGCTGGGCGTAGATCTTGCGCTTGACCGTCTCGTCCTCGGTCGCCGCCTCGATCACCAGGTCAGCACCCGCAAGATCGGCCATCGCGGGCGCGGCCGAAATGCGGCCCATCGCATCGTTGCGCACCTTCTCGTCGAGCTTGCCGGACCCCACCTGGCGGGCCATGTTGCCGCTGATCGTGGCGATGCCCTTCTCGATGCGGTCGGGCGAGATATCGTAGATCAATACCTTGTAGCCTGAAAGCGCGGAGACATGGGCGATGCCGCCACCCATCTGGCCCGCGCCGATGATGCCGATCGTCTCGATCTTGCTCATTACACCGATCCCGTCCTGAACCCTTCCGCTTGAACTGCGAAAGCGCTCCGCCTTTTATTTTACCGCAATCCCGGACGCAAAACCGCTGCGCACTTTTGCTGGATTGCTTTCAGCCTTTGCGGCCTGCTTTTTGTGCGGTGCAAACTAAAAGGGCGGGGCGACTTCGTCTACCCCACCCTCACCATTTAATACGCTTTGGCAGAAAGCGTCAAAGCGCCTTTTGCAGTTCCGGCAGGATGACGAACAGGTCGCCGACGAGGCCGTAGTCGGCAACCTGGAAAATCGGCGCCTCCTCGTCCTTGTTGATGGCGACGATGACCTTGGAATCCTTCATGCCGGCAAGGTGCTGGATGGCGCCGGAGATGCCGACCGCGATGTAGAGATCGGGGGCAACCACCTTGCCGGTCTGGCCGACCTGCCAATCGTTCGGCGCATAGCCGGCATCGACGGCGGCGCGGGAAGCGCCGACCGCGGCGCCGAGCTTGTCGGCAACCGGCAGGATGACCTCCTGGAATTTCTCCGAGGAGCCCAGCGCGCGGCCGCCCGAGATGATGATCTTGGCCGAGGTCAGCTCCGGACGGTCGGTCTCGGAAAGCTTGTTCTCGATGAAGGTGGAGAGGCCCGGATTCGCCGCGGCCTTAACGGTCTCGACGGCTGCCGAGCCGCCCTCGGGGGCTGCCTGGAAGGAGGCGGTGCGCACGGTGATCACCTTCTTGGCGTCGCTCGACTGCACCGTCTGGATGGCGTTGCCGGCATAGATCGGCCGCTTGAAGGTGTCGGG